>JAHEBI010000154.1 GCA_024642325.1 Eudoraea sp.
TGTAATTTGGAAGAAGCCAGTATTTTATCAGGATAACCTAAAATAAGGTATGCTAAAAAAATGGGGTAAATCCCTATATCCAGGAGAGATCCCCCTGCCAGTTCAGGATTTAGAAGCCTCCCTTTTACATCCCTGTCAAGAGCATAAAAGGCAAAATCTGCATGTAAATAACCTACTTCTCCAATAATTCCTCCATCAACCAATTGTTTTACTTTTCTTATGGAAGGATTAAACCTGCTCCATAGCGCTTCCATTAAAAAAACCTTATTCTTTCTGGCAGAGGTAATCATTCTTTCTACTTCGCCACTATTTATTCCCATTGGTTTTTCACAAAGTACATGTCTCCCTTCGTTCATAGCCCTGATACTTAAATCAGCATGTGAAGTATGCGGAGTAGCAATATAAACCACATCAACTTCCTTACAATTGAATAATTCCTGATAACTGCCAAATGTATATTTGGCATTATTTAGTTTACCAAAGCGGCTTGCCTTTTCAATATCCCGGGAGGCAACTGCCGTGAGCTCCCCATCGGCCACTAATTTTAAGTCATTTGCGAATTTTTGTGCAATATTTCCCAATCCCACTATTCCCCAACGAATTTTTCCTTTCATATCTAACTGTTGAATTTTGTTAAAGTTAATCAATATTACTCCTTATCTTTAACCCTATTAAAGAAACTGCATATAAAGAATGGATATCAACTTCAATAAGAACGAAGATCAAAATAAATTACTTGTATCAGAGCTAAGGAAAAGGCTTGCAGATGTAAAATTAGGTGGCGGTAAAAACCGCATTGAGAAGCAGCATCAATTGGGAAAGATGTCTGCAAGAGAACGGATAGAATATTTGTTGGATGATAAAAGTAATTCTATAGAAATTGGTGCTTTTGCAGGTGATAATATGTACAAAGAACACGGAGGGTGCCCTTCTGCAGGAGTTGTGGTTAAAATAGGATTTATTAAGGGCAGGCAATGTATTGTTGTGGCCAATGATGCTACAGTAAAAGCTGGCGCCTGGTTCCCAATTACTGCAAAGAAAAATCTCAGAGCTCAGGAAATTGCGATTGAAAACCGGCTGCCTATAATCTATTTAGTGGACAGTGCGGGAGTATATCTTCCAATGCAGGATGAGATTTTTCCGGACAAAGAACATTTTGGCCGTATTTTCAGGAACAATGCCATTATAAGCAGCATGGGTATTGTTCAGATATCTGCTATTATGGGAAGCTGTGTAGCAGGAGGTGCCTATTTGCCTGTGATGAGTGATGAAGCCCTTATTGTGGATAAAACGGGTAGTATATTTTTAGCAGGCAGCTATCTGGTAAAAGCTGCTATTGGTGAAGATATTGATAATGAAACTCTTGGTGGAGCAGTAACACACAGTGAAATAAGCGGTGTAACCGATTATAAGGCAAAGGATGATAAAGACGCCCTGGATACCATAAAAAACCTAATTGATAAGCTTGGGCTTCCTTCCAATGCGGGGTTCAACAGGATTAAGTCTGCAAAGCCCGCAGAAAATCAGGAAGATATTTATGGAATTTTACCAGGGTCCAGGACGGAACAATACGATATGCTCGAAATTATAAAGCGTCTTGTAGACAACTCAGAGTTTCAACAATACAAGGAAGGCTATGGAAAAACAATCCTGACAGGTTATGCGCGAATTGATGGCTGGGCAGTAGGTATTGTAGCCAATCAACGAAAAGTTGTTAAGACCAGTAAGGGAGAGATGCGTTTTGGAGGGGTTATTTATTCAGACTCTGCGGATAAAGCAACAAGATTCATTGCCAATTGTAATCAGAAGAAAATTCCACTTGTTTTCCTGCAGGATGTAACAGGTTTTATGGTAGGCAGCAAAAGTGAGCACGGTGGTATTATAAAAGACGGTGCAAAAATGGTAAATGCCGTTAGTAATTCTGTCGTTCCCAAATTTACAGTTATAATTGGCAATAGCTATGGGGCTGGAAATTATGCCATGTGTGGAAAGGCGTATGACCCAAGACTTATTTTTGCCTGGCCGAGTGCAGAACTCGCAGTAATGAGTGGCAATTCTGCAGCAAAAGTCTTGCTCCAGATAGAAAAAGCATCTTTAAAAAAGAAAGGAGAAAAAATAACTCCTGAAAAAGAAGCCGAACTCTATGATGAAATCAAACGAAGGTATGACAGGCAGATATCTCCCTATTATGCCGCGGCCCATTTATGGACAGATGCAATTATAGATCCCCTGGATACGCGCAAATGGATTTCTATGGGTATAGAAGCTGCCGATCATGCCCCAATTGATAAAAAGTTCAATATGGGGGTGTTGCAGGTTTAGTTTCCTAAATGTTTCATTACCCTGGGTATCAGAAACAATTCTGTTTGTCTGCCGTTTACATATCTAAAACCTTCAGGACCGTAAAAACCGGCTTCTTCCAACATAATCCGGATATCTCTGTTCCATTGGGGAATATTAATGGTAGTATTCAATTCAATGGCATAAACAGTGTTGGGGTTCAGCGGATAATTTTCGCCATCGTCTTTCATAACACCGCCCTGGGAATCCCACATCCCAATAGTGGTTCCCGCAGAATGACCATACGAACCTAATGGATGCGTATAAATTGCAGGCTGAAGCCCTCCTGCCTTGGCCTGTTCCAGAGAGGTTCTTAATATTTCATTCCCTGTCCGGCCACTTATCATATTCTTAGTGAGGTAGTCTTGTACTCTATTCCCATCCTGAAGGCCTTTTATTAAAAATTCAGGGGCTTCCTTCTCTCCAGGTTTGAGCACATAAGCCAGTTCCTGACAATCTGTATTTAATCTCAAATAGGTAATTCCGAAATCACAATGCAGTAAATCGCCTGGCTGAATCACCATTTGGTCAGGTCTTCCTGAAAAAGAGTAAAGATGTCCTACCAGTTCTTCATTTGAACGTTGCACATCCACTGTAGGATGGAACCACGTCTCCAGACCCAGATCGGTTACTTTTTGGCGCATCCACCATTCTACTTCAGATGTAGTTGTAATTCCAGGCGTAATAACTTTTTCTGAAAATGCCTCATCAATAATATCATGTGTAATAGAAACCAGTTGATTATATATCACCATTTCCCTTTCCGTCCTTGTCTCAATCCATCTCACTGCCAATTGTTCAGCAGAAACTACACGGGAAGCATATTGCTTTGGCAAATTCTGTAAAAATTCATCATAATCCGTTTTGTCAAGACCATCTGCAATATTATGATCTTTCGAGAAGTTCAATCCAATCTTTTTTGGACTCCGCTCTTCAATCAATTGTACTAATCTTTTCCATTGATCGGGCTCATTTTCCTTATCCCAGGCAGAAGATATATTTTTACCAACGTCATATCGGGCTACGGCAAGTTTTTCAATTTTATTATTTACTTTATCCCTATAAAACAAGAGAATAGTTCTCCTTCTTGCATTTAACCATGTTGCCGGCAACATGGTCCTTAATACCGGATCTTCATTATACTCACGAGAAATAAGGATCCACATATCTAAACCTGACCTGTCCATAAGTTCTGGCAGGAGCACATTGAACCTTTCGTTTAAAATTTCATCAATAACTTCGGCCCTTTCTTCTTCTGAAAGAATTTGCTGGCAAGACAATTGTGAACTAAACGCAAGTATTAGGAGGCTTAGGAAGGTTTTTATAAAATGCATAGACTTCTTTATTTTATTTAATAATTAAGTAGTGAATATAACCTTTCATTTATTTTCACTAATGTCACATTTTCAGGGAATTTTAAAAATCAAGGTTAAAAGACTTATAGAAAATTTCAGTCTTTTATCAATGATAAACTTTTTTCCCTTATTATCTTACCATTGGTAGTATTCTCAAAAGCATGGACATAAAAAATCTCCTTGGGCACCTCAAATTTATCCAGGTTTGCCTTAGAAATTTTGTCTTTAAGCCCTTCAATTTTTTCACCTTCAACAATTAAAATTAATTTCTGCCCCAATTTTGAATCCGGTAAAGCGCTAATAAAAAATCTTGAAGTGATTATTGAAGAAAGTTTTTGTTCTATTTGTTCAGGAATAAGTTTTATCCCCCCCGAATTAATAACATTGTCAAAACGCCCCAGCCAAATGAATTCTTTTTCCGAAATCAGATCCACAATGTCATTAGTGATCACCGGTTCATCACTGATGTTTGGCGCATTGATTACCAGACAATTTCTCTCATCCTTCGAAATTGTTATGTCCGGCAAAACTTCAAAGGTTTCAGTATTGGATCCGATTTTGAGTTGATTTAATGGCCTTACAGCCACGTGAGTAATGGTCTCAGTCATTCCGTAGGTTTCGAATATCTTTGCAGTACTATTCTTAATCAATTTTCTCAATTGGACAGATACAGGAGCACCTCCGACAATGACAGTATCAATCTTCCCGAGTTTATCTATTGAGGATTCTAATTGAAGAGGTACCATCGCACAAAATTTATAGGACTTATTTACCCCATCCAAAGGTCTTGATACGGGGGCAACAAAATCAAGCTCCAATCCCAGTACCATTGCCCTAACAAACATCATCTTTCCGGCAATAAAGGCGGTAGACAGGCAAGACAAGACCTTATCTCCGGCCTGTAGCCCAAAATATTCTCCCGTAACCCTGGCAGAATTAACCATATGCCGTTTTTTTAATGCTATGCCCAGAGGCATGCCTGTGGAGCCGGATGTACGCACCGTGAGTTCGGAATCGGCCGACAACCAATCTAACAGAAAATCCCCAATTTCCTTTTCAAAATCTACTCCTTCCTTAATTAAGCTATATGCTACTTCTTTTAAGTCCTCTTTTGAAAATCCAAAACCATTAAGCTTAAATTGTGGATGTATTTTGATTGCCATTTAATTATTATTTAGGTAAATCATCTAAATGTATGGGAGGTACAACTTTACCGGTTAATCGTTCTTTCCAATCTGTCCACCCGTATTTTTTTGACAAAATAAGAAGTAAAATTGGATAGACTATCAAAACAGGCACAAATACTTCCCAACCAAGTTCAGGTTCAGAAATATCTCTATACACAGAATTGGTCTGGAATGCAGTCCATTCTGCAGTTACCAAAAGTGCCGCCATCAAATTATTTGCCGCGTGAAAGCCCAGAGCCAATTCTAAACCTTCGTCCATTAGTGTAAGGACACCCAAAAACAGACCGGTTCCGATATAAAAAATCATTACGCCATATCCAATTTTGGCTACTTCCGGATTGAAAATGTGCAATAACCCAAAGAAAACAGATGTACCTATAAGAGGCACCCACTTGTTTTTTGCCGCAATACCCAATCCTTGCATTAAATAACCACGCATAAAGTACTCTTCAAAACTTGTTTGAATAGGAATGAGAATAAGAGCAATTAGCAATAACACCAAAAATGGGCCTGGTTGAAAATTATAAACATAATCTTCAGGAGACATAAATATATCTATCACTATAAATATCCCGGAAATTGCAGCCCATAGTACAAATGTGAAAGTCACTCTTTTCCAATCAATCCTTTTCCTGGAAGTGCTTAGCGACAAAAAGCTTTGTTTATGCACGTATTTAATAGTAAAATAAAGCGCTATAAATCCAACTACGAAAGTCAGCAGGGCTAGAAATAAAAATAAATTAGATCCCAATAAATTGGAAATTCCGGCCATGTCTGTTGGCAGGTTTCCAGTTTGCATGGCTTTTGCAAATAGAATTAGCATTAAGGGCCCTGCCCCAATAAATTGCCAACCAATGAAGATTATCAATACCCCTACCGCATACCTCCAGAGCTCATGCAGTCCTTTATACCCCTGTTCTATGTACATAATTTATCTATTATATTTTGCTCCCAGTTTGAATTCTTACTGTAGATTAATTTTCCATTTTTAATTTCAAGGGGGCTATCAAAATTATTAGTGAATAAAGTTCCTGTGCCCAATCCCTGAGCCATTTTGTTGTTTAGTGTATAAGTCCACTGGGCAATTGCATTTAGACCTATATTGCTTTCCAATGCACTGGTAATCCACCATCCAATATTTAATTTTGCAGCCAAATTAATCCATTCCTTACATGCTGTAAATCCCCCTAAAAGGCTTGGCTTTAAAATTATAAAGTGTGGCTTTATGGTTTGTAGTAAATTTTCCTTTTCCGTTACAGTGTGATAGCCAATCAATTCCTCATCAAGGGCAACAGGAAGTGGCGCGTTTTCACATAGATACTTCATCTTTAATGGAAGCCCTTGCTTTATGGGTTGTTCAATAGAATGAATATCGAAGGCAGCTAAGATCATGAGCTTTTCCAGGGCTTCGTGGGGTTCAAATGCCCCATTCGCATCAACCCGAAGCTCTATTTCTTCTTTGGTAAACTTATTTCTCAAGGAGGCCAACAGTGATAATTCTGTATCAAAATCTATGGCCCCTAT
>JAHEBI010000155.1 GCA_024642325.1 Eudoraea sp.
ATGGTTCCCCTTGCTACAATTGCCAGCGTAAAGCCCGTTTCCGGGCCAGATTATACCAACAGATTTAATTTATACAGGTCTGTTGAGGTCACGGGTAGTCCTGCCCCTGGCTACACCTCAGCCCAGGCAATGGCAGCACTGGAAGAGGTAGGCGATGAAGTGCTCCCTCCGGACATGAACTATAGCTGGAATGCCATGTCCTATCAGGAGAAAAAATCCTCAGGATCTCTCATGATCATTCTTACTTTTTCCTTAGTATTTGTATTCCTGATCCTGGCCGCACAATACGAAAGCTGGTCTTTACCATTTTCCATATTACTTGGCACGCCCTTCGCTATTTTTGGTGCCCTCATTTTCTTATGGGTAGCGAGATTATTTAGTCCCACATTTGAAAATAACATATTTGCTCAGGTTTCATTTGTAATGCTTATAGGTATGGCTGCGAAAAATGCTATCTTAATTGTGGAATTTGCGCATGATGAATTTAAAAGCGGAGCGAGTCTTTATGATGCTGCCATAAAAGCAGCAAGATCCAGATTCAGACCTATTCTAATGACGGCCTTCTCATTTATATTAGGGGTTTTCCCTCTGGTGATAGCTTCTGGTTCTGGAGCTGAAGCCAGAAAAGTTATGGGAATGGCACTCTTGGGGGGTATGTCTTTGGCCACGCTCTTAGGTGTATTTTTCTACCCTATGCTATATATTCTTATTGGCAAACTTGCCGGGTATGAGAAAAAGCGAGATAAAGAATTGGCAACCTCAACTGTAACCAAGGACTAAGATGAAAAAGATAAAAGAAATGAAAATCAAAATTTCCTTTATACTTATAGCTTTAAGTACCCTCTTTTTATTTAATGCCTGTAAGGTAGGCCCGGCTTTTAAAACGCAAAGAACAGAAATAGACTCCACGACAGTTTACCGCTATGACAGTATTCAATTGGCGATGACCGATTCTGTGCTCAATATCAGTTGGTGGGAATTATTTGATGATCCTGTTTTGGCCGATTTAATTGAAATTGGTTTAGAGGAAAACAAAGATGCCCTTATCGCTTCTTCAAGGATAGATCAGGCCATGGCCCAGTTAGGTTTTACCAAAGCAGATCTTGGCCCAAAAATTGGTTATAATTTAGGAGCCCAAAGAGGCAATGTAATAGCTGGGGCACCAACACAAGGTTTTTCGGCCAGCAATATTTTTACCGGATTTGGCACGCTGAGTTGGGAACTGGATTTTTGGGGGAAATTCAGACGCGCAAATGAAGCGGCTAAGGCAGAATTGGTGGCCACAGAATTTGGACAACGTACGGTACAAATAGGCCTGATATCGGCTATAGCCACCACTTATTATCAGTTACTGGATTTTAAATGGCGGGAGTATATTTCCAGAAAAACCTTAGAATTAAGACAAGCTTCATTAAACATCATCCAGGCCAGATATAATAGCGGTATTGTCGCGGAAATTGATTTGAACCAGGCGCAAATTCAAAGGGCCATTGCCGCCTCCGCTGTTCCTCTTTTCCAAAGATCCGTCGCCCAGACAGAGAATGCTTTAGGTATTTTATTGGGAAGAAGCCCAGGCCCCATTACAACAGGGGTTGAGTTAAGCGAGCAACAATTACCTCCGGATATTCCCGTAGGCCTCCCTTCAATGCTGATGGAAAGACGTCCTGACATCTTAGAGGTTGAAGCTTTGTTACATGCGCAGACAGCTCGTATTGGTGTAGCGGTCGCCCAAAGATTTCCTTCAATTAGTCTTACAGGACTGCTGGGAGTAGCAAGTGGTGACATCTCGACTTTGACTTCCAATCCGGCGGCATTTGCTATTGGAGGTAGTGTTATAGGTCCTTTATTTGAATTCGGGAAAAATAAAAGGCGTGTAGAAATTGAACGTAAGATAACAGAACAGGTCCTTTATGAATACGAACGCACTGTGATTACAGCCTTCCGGGAAGTGGAGGATGCCCTTGTTGCAATTAGTACCTTAAAAGAAGAAAGGCAGGCCAGAATAGATCATGTGGCGGCAGCACAGAACGCCCAGTATTTATCGGGAGAGAGGTATGACAAAGGCGTTACCAGTTTTTTGGAATTAATTGAAAGCCAACGACAAGCCTTCGAAGCAGAATTAAGTCTGTCTGAAACCACTCAAAAACTTTTCAATTCTTATGTTAATCTTTACAAGGCATTAGGAGGCGGATGGATGTCTGAGGAAGAAATGGATGCCGCGGCCAATGCTGTTCTTGAAGAATAAGGAATGTAGCTATTCAAAATTTAAGGTAAATGTTGATGTTGCTATAACGCCAGCATATAAAGCGTTTAATGACCAAAATATATCTTACGTTTACTCTCCCTAGCTTTTAAGGTATAAAGAATAAAAGAGAGAATGAAGGTTATTTTATACATAAAAGTCTCGACTTCATCAACATTGATAATCCCCTCTCTTTGCTCCATATGACACATATACTTAAAAACAAAAATCTGGAGATACATATTGACACCCCTTTTGAAAATTATAATTTTCCTCGTTTTGACTGGACCGGAAAAATTGTAGAGGTAAAATTTCAAGATATTCAAGTGTCAGGTGTTGAAAGAACGGATGGTCACAATGAGAATTATTTTGGAAAAGGGTTTTGTAATGAATTTGGAATTGACAAGGCATTGGGCTTTGACGAAACGGATATAGGCGGTTGGTTTCACAAAATAGGCGTAGGCTTATTAAAAAAAGAGCATATAAAATACCTTTTTAGTAAAAATTACGAGATTAAACCCGCCAAATTTCAAATTATTGCTGAATCCAAAAGACTTCTAATTGGCTGCAAATCGGAAGTCTGCAATGGCTATTCATATGTGTTGAGAAAAGAGATTGCTTTGGGTGATACCGGTTTTACCATTCAATATTACTTAGAAAATACCGGCGAAAGAGTTATTGTCACAGATGAATATGTCCACAATTTTGTCGCAATTAATAGCGCACTAACAGGGCCCAGTTATACTTTAAAATTTCCATTTCAGATAAAACCTGAACTGTTTGGGGAGGCGGTTAATCCTGAAGGGAAAATTACTATCGGGCATAATGAAATTATTTTTAAGGGTTCGCCTAAAGAGCAATTCTATTTCAGCAACCTTTCAGGTGGCGAAAATGTTGATGCAGGCTGGGAATTAATAAACCTGGAACACAAAATCGGGATTCGTGAAACAGGAAGTTTCCATACGAACAAAGTGAATCTTTGGGGGTGGAAACATGTGATAAGTCCGGAATTATTTATTAATATTTCCATTAAACCCGGGGAAACGACAGAATGGTCCAGGACATATAAGGTGTATAGAATACCATAAAACAAGAAAATCAAGAAGAGCGATTGACCGAAATAGTAATATGTAAAAATCTGCTACTTTTGATATACGGGGGCGTTAACAGCAATTGCCTCTTTATTGAACCTTTTAGATGTTAATTTATTTTATTCCTGTTTATTTAATCGCCACCTTGGTCATAGGTTTTTGGGCTTCCAAAAAAATAAAGACCAGCGGAGACTTTATGCTGGCCGGTAAGAGTCTTTCCACATCTTTTGTGGGCGTTACACTTTTCGCTACCTGGTTTGGTTCAAGCCAGATTATGGGAAACCCCAGTCACTTTGTCGGGAATGGCTTTTCATCTTTTGTTACGCTGGTTCTTGGCAATGGTCTGTGTCTTCTGCTGGTAGGCCTGTTCTATGCCCGAAAATTGTATCGACTCAATATTGTGACTATTGGTGATTTCTTTCAAAGCAGATACAATAAGAAAATTGATCTGACAATTTCTATTATTCTGGTCTTTAGCTATCCTCAGTGGATAGCGGCACAGTTTGTAGCACTGGGCTTTCTTTTTAATACTGTACTTGGTATTCCTACAGAGTACGGAATTTTATTGGGAGCATCTATTGTGATTCTGTATACCTATATTGGTGGTATGTGGGCGGTTTCCTATACGGACATGTTACAGAGTGTAATGATTCTTTTGGGATTGTTTCTTTTACTGTGGAATATCCTCCATGAGACAGGCGGTATTGCACCAATTGTTGCTGATAAGCCTCAAAGTTTTTTTAGCCTTTATCCGGAAGGAGGCATTGATCAGTGGTCTGTGTACCTGGCCACATTATTGGCATTTGTGTTTGGTTCATTGCCCGGTCAGGAAATTTGGCAGCGCGTGTTTTCGGCTAAAACAGAAAGAGCCGCTGTAAATGGGGTGTATCTGGGGGCCTTTCTTATGGTTTTAATTCCGACAGTGCCACTATTGATAGCGCTAGGCGGAGCCTATCTGCACCCTGAAATGATGACTGTTGACGAGGGACAAAATATAATTCCGTCAATCGTCTCCCTCCATGCTGGCCCGTTAGTCCAGGTTCTGTTTTATGGTGCTTTGATATCAGCCATTTTAAGCACGTCAAGCGGGGCATTGCTTGCTCCCTCCACGATAATAGGAGAGAATCTCATCCGGCCTAATATCCCGGATATGACCGATAAGAAATTATTGCTTTATACCCGGTTAAGCGTAATAGTTGTTGCGGTAATTTCCTACTACTTCGCTTACAGTGATTCGGATATTGTCGCGCTGGTCGTGGCCTCTGTAAGCCTTCTTCTGGTATGCTTGTTTGCACCGCTTACCTTTGGCTTATTCTGGAAAAAATCTTCTGTATCCGGAGCCTGGAGTGCCATTATTGCAGGAGGCCTCACATGGCTGTGTTGCTGGATTTTTGAAACAACTATTGATGCTACGATTTATGGGACCATAGCCAGTTGTTTGGCAATGGTCATTGGAAGTCTTGTCTGTCCGGATAATAAGTCATCAAAGAATCGCAGTTAACAAACGATATAACCCATTTCAAAACCCGGCCTTGCACCCTGTGTTTTTTTCCCCAATCCTGCCAGATTATAGTTCCATTTGGAGACTGGGTAGTATGACTTTTTAGCAGCCAACTATCTGATAACTTACCAACTTTTTAGATATCCTAATGGTACGCATTTTCCTCTATTCTTAATGCCCAATACCATTTACATAATATCCCATAGTGTTTAAATAATCGGAGTAGTGCAATGACCAAAGTCATTTATTTCCTATATTTATACCCTATAATATGCAGGCTAAAATTTACGCTTATGAAAGCAATTCGTAAATGGTTTAGAACCATTCCACCCTTCCTAGTGACCGCTATTCTTTTTCAGGGGTGTGTGGTTTATGACTTAAAAAACCCTGTAACCCTTGAGCAGGCTTCTCAAGAAAAGAAAAAGGCAAAAATTAAGACCAACACTAATCAAACCTCAATATATAATTACATTTCATTTGAAAATGGTCAATTCTATGGGGTTAAGACAAAATCCGGGGAATTGGCCAGGGTTCCTTTGAATAAAAATGATATCACTGAAATTCTGGTACAAAACAAATCTGCCTCAACCTGGGCTACTATTGCAGTTATAGCAGTCCCTGTAATAGCTATAACCATATTTGCATTAACATATGATCCTGCTATTAATGTAGGTGGGCTTATTGGTAAGGCTTATTAAATGTGTGAAAATTGTATGCTTCTTTAGTATTCATTCTTTTTTGGTTTCTTTCCAATCAAATTTTTATTTTCCCTCTATAAGAACAAAGGTTAGTTCGCCTTTAGAAGATTCTGATTGAATTTTTCCTTGAACGAAAGATTTTTTGTAACTTTTTGTTCCATATTTAAAATAACTGTGATATATAAAGCTATTTTTAGATTCATTTTCTTATTTTGTTTTTTAGTCATATTTACATCACCTATTTACGCCCAAGGAATTAAAAGGGAAATTGATTGGTCAGACTATCCCTATCCTATACCAAAAGAATTTAAAGAGCGTTTAAAATTTGGCCATATTATAGTTCCTGAAACTCGAAATTCTGATAATCCCCGAAAACTTAAAATTGCTTTCTGCATATTAAAAGGGAACCATCAAAATGGATTAGATAACCCCATTATATTTCTTCCAGGTGGACCAGGAGATGGCATGACCGAGGCGGCGTCTTATTATTCATCCCCATCAGACCATTGGAAAGAAAGACTTGAATTTGCGGATATCGTTTTTTTCGACCCACGTGGTTGTGGTAAATCTGAACCTGATCTTTGCCCGGATCTGGATAAGCCTGAATACCAATACCAACTTCTAATGGGAAGAACAGAAGAAGAAATGAATCAGGAAACCATTAGGGCTTTAACCAAATGCTTAGATTCTTTAACCCTGGAAAACGTTAATCTAAATTCCTACGGATCGGATGAAGTAGCCGAAGATATTGAAGATCTCAGGGTAAGTCTTGGAGTTGATAAATGGAATATTCAAGGCGGGTCTTATGGTACGCGATACGGACAGGGATTGATACGAAAATTTCCACAAAGTGTTAGAAGTGCAGTA
>JAHEBI010000156.1:0-2768 GCA_024642325.1 Eudoraea sp.
TGCTCTTTGGCTCCTTCATCAAAAAGGATGGCATCTGTATATAAAAATTCATTCTCGTTTTTTGCCGAGATATCAAAAGTTGTCTCGATAAAAATAAATAAGCTGTCCTTTGCCATTAAAGGAACGTTTTCAAATTCTTTTCCGGCTACTCCATCCACGTTCAACCGATAGTTGCTGCTTATTCCCTGTTCCAGACGTACCAGAGGGATCTGTATATCATTATTTGAGCGGTTGTAGACTTTTAGTGAATATGTACTACTCCCAATATTTGTAAAAACGGTGTCCAGATAGACCGTATCCTTTGAAAACTCCAGATTGCCGCTGCTGGCATCGTATTGAAAATCTTTTCTGCAAGAACACCAGAGAAGTGTAACTAATAAGATTGGTAAAATAAAAGGGATTTGGCGCATATCATTTCAGCTGGAATTCCTTGTCACATCTGCAAAAATAGAACGAATTTCCTCCGAAATTCGTATAGGTTTTAGTGTTTTTGGATTAAGAAGGCACCATGTTGTTTCGGAATGGACAAGAAGAGCATCGGTACTGGCGTTATACATGTCAACCACCCGGGTAGAAATTGCTCCTTTTGAGTTTTCTATATATGTTTTCAGAAGAATAACATCACCCAATGCAGCGGCATTTTTATAGGTTATATTATGATTAAGTACTACCCAAATAACCCGTTCCTGAAGTTCTTCAGAGGTCAGATGTTGCCAGTGCTCTTTGGAAATGTCCTGAATCCATTGGACATACCGGACATTATTCACGTGATTAAGGTCATCAAGATCATCAGTTTGTACAACTATCGTTTTTTCAAATGCCTTCATCCTTATTTTTTCTTGATCCTTATTTCAAAAAGTTTATCCCAGTTTTTTCCTGTGACAAAGAAAGTACGTCTTGCAGGGTGGTAAGCCACTCCGTTTAAAACATCAAGATTTTCATGTTTTTTAACTTTATTCTTCAATCCGGCCATATTAATGACTCCTTCAATTGCACCGCTCTCCGCATCAATGATCATCATACTTTCCTTTTGCCAGACATTGGCATAGATTTTTCCATCCACATATTCCAGTTCATTAGCTTTATTGAAAATCGATTGGTTGGTAACTGTTTGAATATAACTTACTTCAGAAAGTGTCTCCGGATCTAAAAGCCATATTTTTTCGGTTCCGTCGCTCTTATAAATCATTTTGCCATCATTACAAAGTCCCCAACCTTCTTTGCTGGCTCCGTATTCAAAACTGTTGAGCTCCTCCAATGACGGAATCTGGTATACAAAGCCTATGCTACTGCGCCATGTTAGTTGGAAAAGTTTGTCATTTAAAATCGTAATCCCTTCTCCGAAATATTTTTTAGCCAGGTCTTTTTGCTGAAATATTTTACCGGTTTTGAAATCTATTTTCCTGATGTAGGACTTAGCATTTCCACCACTACCAGTACTCTCATATAAGGTGTCATTGTAAAATTCCAATCCTTGTGTAAATGAATTAATATCGTGTGGGTATTCATCAACAATTTCATAGGTGTAAATTTCAGGGGCTGTGTTGGAGAGGACCTTTATGTTTTTGGTTATTTCAGCCGTATTCCCCTCATACTCAATAACAGCTTTAAGTTCTTTCAATCCTAAACGCTTAATATCAAGGATTAATCTGTCATTATTAACCTCCAATACTTTACCATCGATGGAATAGCTTACTTTATCTATAGTTTTTCCTTTTTTATTCTTTATGGAAACGGGTGCGGCCTCTTGATTTTGAAACTCATTTGCTTTGCCCGCCAACTCAATTTCAAAAAGCTGATTGGGCTTTTGTTCCCCTTCACAGGCCAGGAATAAAATTGCCATTCCAACTGGGATGATAAATTTGATGAAATTCATAATCGATTGTACTTGTATGGTTTAAGCTTACGAAGCTAAATGGTGAAGGCTTCGAAGGGCTAAAGTATTGTTTATTTTAATGCTTTAAGGCTAAAATAAGAATGTAAAACGATTGCCCCAAATTTAAATTGGTCGTATATTTGCATGAGGCAAGTCCTACACGACCAGCTCCCTCAGAATCCCCCAGGGTGGGAACGCAGCAAGGGTATGAGGTTGTAGCGGTGCGATGTAGGTAGCTTGCCTTTTTTTATGCAGTTTATTTTGTGTTTTTCACATATTCTTCTATCCATAATAAATCTGCACCCCACATCTGAATATTGATTTTCGCATTTTCTTTCTCATCTTTTTATTTGTTTATTTGCAAGGCATATGAGACAAAAAATTGTTTTAATTACCGGGGGTTCATCAGGCATTGGCAATTCTATTGGTTTGCATCTGCAAGCCAGAGGCTATAAAGTGTATGGAACCACGCGTAACCTGAAGAACTATCCTGATTTCTCCGATTTTGAACTAATACAACTTGATGTCAGAGACAATGCCAGCATTAACCAGGCGATCAATACTTTAATTGTTTCTGAGGGCTATATTGATATACTTATAAATAATGCAGGAATTGGCATAACGGGTCCAATTGAGGAAACACCGGAGGTTGAAATAAAAAAGGCGTTTGACACTAATTTTTACGGCCCGATTAATATGGTCAGGGCCGTTTTACCCCAAATGAGAAACCAGGGTTCGGGGTTAATAATAAATATTACGTCAATAGCCGGATATATGGGATTGCCTTACAGAGGTGTATATTCTGCTACTAAGGGGGCTTTGGAATTAATTACTGAAGCTCTGAGAATGGAGACCAGAGACTTTGGCGTTAAGATTACAAATTTGGCACCAG
>JAHEBI010000156.1:2797-6344 GCA_024642325.1 Eudoraea sp.
ATTGCAGCCGGCCGATACCATACGCCTGCTGTTAAAACTTCGGCGTATTACCAATCGTATAGCAAGACCCTGAAGGTGATAGATGAACATGTACAGGAAGGTCAGGATCCTAAAAAAGTTGCGGAAAAGGTGTTCAAAATTATAAACACAAAAAACCCAAAAGTCCATTATATTGTGGGCAGTCCAATGCAGAGATTTTCATTGTTTTTAAAGAAAATATTGCCTGACAAAGTTTACGAACGACTGTTATTGAATCATTATAAATTGTAGTTTTGTGGGCCTGTATTATAAAATACCGCTAAAACCCGAAGAAGTTATTTAAACAAAAAGAAACTTATGAAATTTTTTATAGATACAGCAAATTTAGATCAAATTAAAGATGCTCAGGAACTTGGTGTTTTAGACGGGGTTACTACCAATCCGTCATTAATGGCAAAGGAAGGCATCACCGGGAGAAATAATATTTTAAAACATTATGTAGATATATGTAACATTGTTGATGGAGATGTATCTGCTGAAGTAATTGCCACAGACCTGGCGGGAATGATCAAAGAGGGAGAGGTGCTGTCAGAGCTGCACGAGCAAATTGTGGTCAAGGTTCCCATGATCCGCGATGGGGTAAAAGCCCTTAAGTACTTTTCAGATAAAGGGATTCGAACCAACTGTACGCTTGTTTTTTCACCAGGGCAAGCCCTTTTGGCAGCTAAGGCAGGTGCCACCTATGTTTCGCCTTTTATTGGAAGATTGGATGATATATCTACAGACGGATTAAACCTTATTTCAGAAATCAGACATATTTATGATAATTATGGATATGAAACTGAAATTTTGGCTGCTTCAATAAGACATACCATGCATATTATTGATTGCGCCAAAGTAGGTGCAGATGTTATGACGGGTCCTTTATCAGCAATTGAAGGATTGCTTAAGCATCCCTTAACCGATATTGGATTAGCCCAGTTTTTGGCAGATTATAAAAAGGGAAATTAATCCAGGTTCAGGAGTTTTGAACATATCAGTCAAGCCTGGTTATCAATTATTAGGGTTCTGCCTGGCAGGTTTAGCTGTCTAGAAGGAGGTATATACGTTTGCAAAAGCGTTCACAATTATACCGTCATTGGTAATTATTCCCCTACTTAGGTCATAAACAATAAGTTTATGTGCAACATCTTCAAAATCTTCTGTCCAAAATTGCTCGCTCTTATCTAAGTGCTCAACCTCAAGCATATTATTCCATCGCGACTTTTCTGTTCTTAAATTAAGGCCAATAAAAGTATAATCCGGATATTTTTCCTTTAATAAATTAATGCGATTTATAATATTTGTAAAATGCCTTTTTTCTGGTGCCGACCAAAAGTAGAACACAACCTTTTTGTCTTTGCCAATATCTGTAATAGAAACCTTATTACCCTCAGAATCAAAGACCATGAGCTCCGGAAGTTTTTTCTGTGGTTGTAAATTTCTGACGCCGTCATAAAGGCGGTTTATTTCATGCATGTGCTTATTGTTACCAGACAGATGGTGAAATTCTTCAATGAAAACATCAATATTTTCTTCTTTGTCATACTTCAGAAGGTAATCCATAGCAACATTTCTAAATAAATTATCCCTAAGTTCTTCCTGTTTTATTAAACTATCTATCAATTTTAATTTGTGCTGATTAAAATGAAGATGGTTATTGGTCATTTTATTCTGAGTTCCACATCCCTTTTTACAATCCATGTAAGAAAGGTTGTTTAAATGATATTTCATGAAGTTATAATAGGGTCTGTAATAGGAAAGACCTTTGCTATCATAATCAACTTCGGTGCGGTAGTTATAAAAATCAGGAGGAAGCTCATGAATAGATTTTTCACCCATTTTCCTTTTATGATAAAACGGATAGGCCTCTTTGAAGATAAACGAGTTATAGATAATACCCGCCCTGGCAATTTCCATGGCATTATCAGAAAGTTCAGCCTCTATAGAAAGACTGTTTAAAGATTCGAGTTTTGTGTTTTTTAAAGAGTCTATCTTTAAAATGAATTCTTCAGGTTCCAGGTTATAAAATTTAAAAATCAATTCTTCTTCCTGTTCATTTGCCAGAAACATTTCTAAAAGAAAGTTATTTACTTGTTCATTTGTACCTGAAAAAACAAGAGACTCATCAAAGTCGACCGTGTTGAGTCTAATTTGCAGACTATCACCTTGCTCTAAATAAACATATTGCTCTTCCGGAAAATGGTAAAAATGGTGAAGGCCCTCAGCTACAGAATCCAATTGAAAGGAAAACCTGTTATTTTTATCTAGCAGCGCTGTGTCCAAAACCACATCTCCTTTATATAGAATAACGTATTCGCTGGTAGGATTAACAATTTCCCCTGCAAAATAAACCGATGAAGGTTTCTTTTCTGCCTTGTTACAAGCTGCTAATAAGAAAATAATAAAATACAGTAAAGCTTTATTCATATAATTTCCCTTGCCTATCGTGTACAAAACTAGTCAAACCGCTAGGTTGTAGCTGTTAAGGCACAGTTAAAAGTTCTTAATCCTTGTTAATTGGGAAAGCCTGTTATTGGAATGGAGGTTTATTGTTACTTAGGATAAATTTTCCCTATTTTTGCAAAAATTTTAAAAATATAAGTATGTTGTCTGTTTCCAATTTATCAGTGCAATTTGGTAAAAGAATACTTTTTGATGAAGTAAATGTTAGTTTCACGCAAGGCAATTGTTATGGTATAATTGGTGCCAATGGAGCAGGTAAATCTACTTTTTTAAAGATACTGGCAGGAGAAATTGACCCAACATCAGGAAAGGTGCACCTGGAAACGGGACGGCGGATGTCTGTTTTGGAACAGAATCACAATGCATATGATGAGGTTGCAGTTCTGGAAACTGTGGTTATGGGTAACAAGCCCTTATACAAAATAAAAAAAGAGATCGATGCCCTTTATGCAGATTATAGCGATGAGAATGCTGACAGAATAGGGGAGTTGCAGGTAACTTTTGAAGAAATGAATGGCTGGAATGCGGATAGTGATGCGGCTACCTTGTTGTCAAATTTGGGAATTCCTGAAGCATTTCATTATACCTTAATGTCTGAACTGGATTCAAAATTAAAAGTTCGTGTTCTATTGGCTCAGGCTTTATTTGGCAATCCGGATGTTTTGATTATGGATGAACCTACCAACGATTTGGATTACGAAACGATCAGCTGGTTAGAGAACTTTCTGGGCACTTATGATAATACGGTAATTGTGGTGTCACACGACCGTCATTTCCTGGACGCGGTTTGCACAAACATTGCAGATATTGATTTTGGCAAAATCAATTCGTATTCCGGGAATTACTCCTTTTGGTATGAGAGCAGTCAATTAGCAGCCAGGCAAAGAGCGCAACAAAACAAAAAAGCTGAGGATAAAGCCAAGGAATTACAAGAGTTTATTCAGCGATTTAGTGCCAATGTGGCAAAAAGCAAACAAGCTACATCCAGAAAAAAAATGCTGGAAAAGCTCAGAATAGAAGATATTAAACCATCCAGCAGGAGATATCCTGCGATAATTTTTGA
>JAHEBI010000157.1 GCA_024642325.1 Eudoraea sp.
CTATTACCGAATTATCATTCGCCAGAGTATTTAAATACTCTTTATGAATTCTTCCCGGTGTATTTACCCCGATAATAAGCATTTTCTTTTCACACGAATTCCATATGCGTGAGAGTTCTTCCCAATTTATCTTCTCAATGCTCTTCTCCGGAATGACAGGGGTACAATGTGGTGTCAGCGCCAAATCCTCCCAAGTATCATATAAAGGTTCCTCAAAAGGGATGTTAATATGTACGGGGCTGTTGCTGATAATTGCACAACGAAAGGCTTTATTCAGCTCAGCATCATTATATTTTTGTATCTGAATCTGTGATTTTTCTGGTGTAGAATTATCTAATAACAAGGCGTTTCCATACTTTTTTAAGGTGGCATAGGCATGGGTAATATCCTGTTTCAAGTTAGCAGTATAGCCTATATGCTTTTCAAATAAAGATTCCTGTCTAATGGTCTGACCATCCCCAATATCCACTTTATAAGCCGGCCTGTCTGCAGAAATTACAATAAGGGGTATATCACTGTAAAAAGCCTCCGCCACTGCAGGATAATAATTCAAAAGGGCACTTCCGGAAGTACAAACAGCCAATACTGGTTTTTGTAAATGTTGAGCCATGCCCAAAGCAAAAAAAGCTGCGCTTCGCTCATCTACAATGCTGTAGCAGTTAAAATATGGATCACCGGTAAAACCAATAATTAATGGGGCATTCCTTGAACCTGGCGAGATTACAACGTTCTTAATACCCCTTGATTTACAATGGAAAACAACGGATTGAGCCGAAGGAATACTAGAATATTTCATAGGCATTACAAAAATACAACGGAACAATGCGTAAATCCAATCAATTTACTTAATTAAATATCATATTCAGCATTGTTTCGCTTTTATGAACGGTTTCTATCCATTCCTCTTCTGCATTGGACCCGGATGTAATTCCACCACCGACATAAATACATGCGGAATCCTCTTTCAGCTGCATACAACGAAGGTTAACAAACAGATGCGAGGTATTTCTTTTACCTATATTTAGTTCGCCTAAAAACCCCGTATAAAATTCCCGGTCATAATTTTCATGCCTCTTAATAAATGACTTTGCTTCAACCACAGGAAGGCCGCATACAGCAGGTGTTGGATGCAATACATTGATTATACTGCTTAAATCCACTTGGCCAACCGTTCCCGAAATTTTCGTTTTTAGGTGCCATAAATTACCCGCCCTCACAGAATTCACTTTGTCAATTGTCAAATCAGGGATGTAACTCCGCAGCTGTCGGGCTATATGATTGGTAACCATATCCTGCTCTTCCAATTCTTTACTTCCCCATAGTGGTTTATCTTCCGTTTTACTTTTTTTTGTACCTGCAAGAGACATAGTTACAAAAGTGGAGTTTTGCTTAAGAATAAGTAACTCAGGGGTTGCTCCAATCCATAAACCTATTTTAGGGTGGTACCAGAAATAACAAAATGCGTTGGGATAAGAAATAAGAACCTTGTTAAAAATTTGAATGGGGGAGCAATGGTTAGCCACGACTATTTTTCTCGACAATACCACTTTTTTAATTTTTTTATTTTCTATTTCTTTTATCCCTTTGTTAACAATTTCAATATGGTATTCCCTCCCCTTTTCTCCGGTCAAAGGCAATTTCGGGTATTCAAATTCTAAATCACAAATTTTATATGTTTCTGATAAGACCTGGTCCGGGCTAATTAATACGGCAGGATCTTCCTTATCAAAAGGGGCAAAAACAAATCCTGTTTCGGTGAAGTCCATAACATGATGCAGCGTTGAATCATTTTGAAGAATGGAAATTATAACATTTGACTTGGGTTTTCTATAGGCAACCACAGGCAATTCATTTTTCCAGTGAGTTTCAATTACGCCAATCAGAGTTGAAGACATACTAGGTTTTAGATAGGGCAATAGTAGTTAACTTACATACGGTAATGAGACTGTCATCAATATCTGTTATTCTAATATCCCATAATTGTGTTGTTCTTCCTTTGTGGATAATAGTTGCCCTGGCGAAGACCTCCCCTTCACTTATACTCTTTACATGATTTGCCGATATTTCAATACCGCGCACAAAATATTTTTGACCATCCAGAAACACATAGGAAGCAGCACTGCCGACACTTTCAGCCAGGGCAACAGTAGCTCCGCCATGCAGTAAGCCATCTGGTTGGTGGACTTTTGAAGTCACCGGCATTTTGGCTACAAGGTAATTTTCACCTACGTCAACAAACTCAATTTCTAAGGTTTCCATTAAAGTATTTTTACAGATATCATTGCAAACCTTAAGTATTTTCGCCTTGTATTCGTCCATAGAATTAATTTTGCGTAAAATTAAGCATTCATATTCAACTAATAACTATACAAATAATATGAGTCATAAACCTTCAGAAAAATTGGTTAGGTATACCACCACCAACAGCTATGAAACATTAAATAGCTTTACGCCTGAAACCAAAAACGTATGGATAGTATTTCATGGAATAGGGTATCTGAGCAAGTATTTTCTTAAATATTTTGATGAACTAAATCCTTTAGAAAATTACATAATTGCACCACAAGCACCTTCCAGATATTATTTAAATAGCGAATATAAACATGTAGGTGCCAGTTGGTTAACAAAAGAGAATACCGCTATTGAAATTAACAATAACCTCAACTATCTAGATGCTATATTGGAAGAAGAAAATTTCCCTTCCACCTGTAAGCTGTTTATTTTTGGATTTTCACAGGGGGTTTCAATGGCTGCGAGATGGGTGGCACTGCGTAAAATTCCATGCCATCATCTGGTACTCTATGCCGGCGGCATCCCGGATGAGCTCAATGCAAAGGATTTTGAACATTTTGGAAGCACAACTCAGGTAACTGTGATTATTGGTAATCAAGATGAATATATTACAAAGGAGCGATTAGCAATTGAGAGAAAAAAAAGCCTCACTATTTTTAGAGGGAAGGCTAAAGAACTTATTTTTGATGGAGGTCATGTGGTAAAAAAAGAACTTATAAACAGTTTGAATTAATAATGAAATCAATAATTCTGGAAAATGAACGGGTTAAGCTCTCACCACTGACTCTTGATAACTATACCAACCTCCTGTCAGTAGCTGCGGAGCATAAACTTGTTCAATATTCTCCTTCTGATATTGAATCTCCTGCTGCACTTAGAAATTATGTTGAAATTGCACTTGATCAACTGGAAAAAAGAAGCTCGCTTCCCTTTATTATCTATGATAAAAAAGCCATGGCTTTTGCCGGAAGTACCAGATACATGAATATAGATTATACAAACAAGGTTTTGGAAATTGGTTCTACATGGATAGGTAAAAAATTTCAGGGTACTGGCCTTAATTCAGAAATGAAACATCTATTGCTTAACCATGCCTTTGATACACTGGGGTTTGAAAAAGTAACCTTCAGAATTGACGAGCGAAACCTGCAATCCCGAAAAGCGGTGGAAAAGCTTGGCGCAGTGCTGGAAGGAATTCTCAGGAAAAATGTGTATTTATTAGATGGGTATAAAAGGAATACCTGCTGCTATGGAATTTTAGTTAATGAATGGAAACAATTTCTGCTCCCGGAGAATAAAATAAAAGCATGAAGCAGCATATTTCAACAATTAGCCTTTTGGTAAGGGATTATGACGAGGCGATTGAATTTTACACTCATAAATTGCAATTTCTAAAAACCGAAGACACTAAGCTGGAAGACAACAAAAGATGGGTCACTATAGCTCCCAAAAGTGATAATTCCTGCTCGCTTCTTTTGGCCAGGGCCACTGGAGCAAAGCAATTAGCTGCTGTAGGGAATCAAAGTGGCGGCCGTGTTTTCCTGTTCTTATACACGGATGACTTTTGGAGGGATTATCATAAAATGAACATTTCAGGAGTTAATTTTGTACGGCCTCCCCGAGAAGAAACTTATGGCAC
This sequence comes from Eudoraea sp., assembly GCA_024642325.1. Lineage (GTDB taxonomy): Bacteria > Bacteroidota > Bacteroidia > Flavobacteriales > Flavobacteriaceae > Eudoraea. The sequence goes on from JAHEBI010000157.1 coordinate 3,932, forward strand.
TGTTGCTGTATTTGAAGATCTCTATGGCAACTTATGGGATTTGATTGAAAAGACTTAAGCGTAAAACTGTTATTCTTCAGTTTTTATTATTTCATCCTGAAAGTAAGTAATACTTCGGGTGGTAAAAAGGTTTTTAGGCGTAATGATCTGTTTAACCCAATTGCCTTCCTTTTCTCCATCAAATTGGTAAATAAATTCTTTAGTGTTAGTAGATTTTTCAATTTTGGACACTTCTTTTGACAGCATGCCAGATTCATCATATGTATAGCTAACATCCTTGCTGCCTACAAATGACTTCTCGGATTTATCATAATTAAATTCCTTGACGGAGGTCAACCTGTTGTCCGGATCATAAATCTGTTCTTGCGCCTTGCGGGGCATCCCATCAAGAAATTCTTTGGTGAGAACAATTCTACTCTTTAGACCTTTACTGTTCTTCTTAAAAGAAGTTCTTATCGATTTTAAAATTAAACCATTCAAAAGATATGTAACTGTTGTTTCGCCTTTATAATTACTATATTCAATACTGGTCTCGTCTATTCCCTCATTATTGGATCTGATAATTTTAATCAGATTTCCATCAGAACTGTAATAATATTCATAGATATCAAGTGCCACACCGGCATAGGAAATAATTTTTTCTGTTACTTTTTTATTATTGGTAGTGTCAACTTCGTAAAAATGAGCGATTGAGGTTTGCTTATCAAATTGCCCCTCCCGATAAATTTCATCGCGCTTTTCCTTCAACTGACCATTAGAATATTTGTAATACGTAATATCATAATCAGTTTCATTATAACGGGTAACATTTTTGGTGAGAAAACCTTCCCTATTAAATTCAAACTCTTCCTTGCCATAGTCCGTACTAACCAAACATGACTTTACATCGCCCCTAAGATCAAAATCTTTAAGTGTAAACATTTGTGGTTCCTGACCAAAAGTAAGCCATGGCAATAAGAAAAGCCCTAAAACCGATATTAACTGAAAGATATATGCTGTGTAGTTTTTTCGCATTGAAACAAAATTACTTCTTTATAATGCAACAATAAAACAAATAGTGTTCCGAAAATAAAAAAGGGCGGAATAACCGCCCTTCAATCTTTCTTATGTTTACCCTTTATTTTACCTCTTCAAAATCCACATCTTCAACATTATCCCCTTCTTTTACATCTTCAGAAGCAGTATCTTCTCCATTTGTTGAAGCCCCGGGCTGCTGTGTTTCTGCCTGTGCCTTATACATCTCTTCGGATGCAACCTTCCATGCCTCATTTATTTTATCCAGTGCAGAGGTAATTACGGCAACATCTTTACCTTCATAGGCTGTTTTAAGTTCCGCTAAAGCATCTTCAATCGGCTTTTTCTTGTCTTCAGATAATTTATCTCCAAACTCTTTTAATTGTTTTTCTGTCTGAAAGATCATGCTATCTGCTTCATTCATCTTGTCTGCGGTCTCTTTTGCCTTTTTATCAGATTCAGCATTGGCTTCTGCCTCTGCCTTCATTTTCTTAATTTCCTCCTCAGTAAGTCCGGAAGAAGCTTCAATTCTGATATCCTGAGTCTTATTGGTGGCCTTGTCAGTTGCGGACACTTTTATTATACCGTTAGCATCTATATCAAAGGCAACCTCAATCTGTGGTACACCTCTTTGTGCAGGTGGAATCCCATCCAGATGGAATCGGCCAATGGTTTTATTATCGGCAGCCATCGGTCTTTCCCCTTGCAACACATGAATCTCAACTGATGGTTGATTATCCGCAGCAGTAGAAAATACCTGTGACTTTTTTGTCGGAATAGTAGTATTCGCTTCAATTAATTTAGTCATTACACCTCCCATGGTCTCAATACCAAGCGAAAGAGGGGTAACATCCAAAAGCAGTACATCTTTGACATCCCCAGTAAGAACACCTCCCTGGATAGCAGCTCCTACGGCCACTACTTCGTCAGGGTTCACGCCTTTTGACGGTTTTTTGCCAAAGAATTTTTCCACAGCTTCCTGTACTGCTGGAATCCTTGTAGACCCTCCTACCAATATTATTTCATCAATATCACTTTTTGAAAGTCCGGCAGCTTTTAATGCAGTTTCACAAGGCTTAATAGTCCGCTTAACCAAATCGGAGATTAATTGCTCAAATTTGGAACGAGTCAATGTTTTTACCAAGTGTTTAGGTCCTGTAGCTGTCGCAGTCACATAAGGAAGGTTAATTTCTGTTTGCGCAGACGTAGATAATTCAATTTTAGCTTTTTCCGCGGCCTCTCTTAATCTCTGCAATGCCATAGGATCCTTTCTAAGATCTATGCCTTCTTCTGTATTAAATTCATCTGCCAACCAGTCAATGATTTTTTGATCAACATCATCACCTCCCAAATGTGTATCACCATCTGTCGATAATACTTCAAAAACT
>JAHEBI010000158.1 GCA_024642325.1 Eudoraea sp.
GCTTGCTTCAACTCTTTTTCCGGAAGCATATTTACACTCCTGGAAGTTTTAGTTTCTTTTATACTTGCATTAGGGCTATAATCAATAATAGAAGGCATTTTCAATGCTGTTCCACTATTGGGATTGCTCTTTAAATCCAAATTATTATCCGCCTCTATTTTTAAAGGCTGGGTTTTGGGGAAATCAGTTTGTGCGTTAACACAAAAAACCGATAAAAGAAATAATGTTAGTAAATATTGGTGTTTCATAACCTTAATTCTACGGGGTAAAGTTAGCAAATACCTTGCCACAGGGGTTTAATTTGTTGTTAAAATCGATGAAATTAAGATTTTGGTTTGGGGAATACCTCTGATTTTCTTCAGGATAAACTAATTGTCTTTTGGGGTTTTCCAGTATTGCGGAGGGGTAGTCTCTGAACGTTGATTCCAGTAATCGGGGGTAACCTTGTGTCCGTCAAATGTTCGAAGCTTACGCTGGTATACCCAAATAGTAGGATTAAAGACCATATCTGTGACACCTATGGTGTATAACTGTGGTTCTTCTTCTGATGTTCGTTTTTCTTCCTGAATAATAACCTCAAAACCATTATGCTCCAATAGTTTTTTTAAAAAGTCAACGCGTTCTGCTGTTACTTTTTTCTCAACAAAAGTCACCCTGGTCTCATCAATACTGCCGAACATATGTTTGCCTTCTAAACTCATAGCCATTAATTAAAAGTGCTGCTTAATTCATAAATATAATCGTATAACGGACTGTATATACCAAGTAACAAAATGCCGAGCACTGTTATTACCAGGCCAATTCTCATATAAATTTTATTTTTAAAAAAAGGAATTGGATTATCACCTTTTCTCAAAAACATTGCCCTTATTACCAGTAAATAATAATACAAAGAAATGGTTACATTCACTACTGCCAGAAATACAAGTAGAAAAAACCCTTTACTCGCAGCAGCGGTAAAAAGGAAAAATTTTCCAAAAAATCCAGCTACCGGGGGAATACCGGCCAATGAAAAAAGGGCAAGCATAAGGACCAGACTCAGGTTTGGATTAGTTCTGTACAAACCTTCATAATCCTTTATATTTTCTTTCCCTGTTTGCAGGGAAATGGCTTGCACAACTCCAAAAGCTGCCAAATTCGAGAATATATATATAAGTACAAAGTATACTACGGTAGCCGTGCCAGTAGGAGATTGCCCAATTAAACCAAGTAAAATAAACCCGGCCTGGGCTATTGATGAAAATGCAAGGAAACGCTTCATGTTCTGTTGTCTTAAAGCAAATAAATTGCCGATAAACATGGTAGCGATAGCAATCATATAAATGATATTTTCCCAAATATGAGCCAATGGCTTTAAAACGGTGAATAATAAGACCATTAAAATGAAAACAGCGGCCCCTTTTGATATTACCGATAAATAGGAGGCTACACTAATAGGAGCTCCCTCATAAACATCAGCAGTCCAAAAATGAAATGGTACCAGCGAAATTTTAAAGCTTATTCCGGCAAACAACAATACCATACCCAATAGTGTTAGGTTTGTGGAAGAAATTATTTGAACAATTTCATTGAAATAAATAGAACCGGTAGTTGCATATAGCATGGAAATACCGAATAGCGAAACCCCGGAAGCCAGCGCAGACGACAGGATTAGTTTAATCCCGGATTCACTTGAAATCCTTTTCATAGTTTCATAGGCAGCAAGAGCAGCTACGGGAAGTGTAGATAGTTCCAGCCCCAAATAAAACATCAAAAAATCACCTGCCGATATCATAAAATATATGCCGAGCAACGATGAGAACATTAAGATAAAGAATTCAGAGCCTTTGTTCTGATTCAATATTTTTTCCTGTATCCAGTCGGCCGATTGCAGCAGGAGGATAAGGACACCAATGTTTAAAATATTTTTAAAAAAATGGATCAGGTGGTTGGTACGAAACATTCCGCCAAATAAATTATTTTCATCCATGTGAAAAAACCCGACAATGGTATGAATTCCAAATAAAAATATAGTGAGGTGTATAATGCTTACTTTCCTGTCCCTAGGGATAAAAATCTCGGCTATAACCAGAAGCAGGATTATTGCCAGTAAGGCAATTTCTTGTCTCATTAATAAAAAGCTGCTATAATTCATTTTTGGTCATTTGATATATTCAGGTTATAAAACTCCTCTTAAAAACGGATCCAGACTTTTCAGGATTAGTTCACTTAGCCATAAAGGCGCCACGCCAATCGCGATTATTGGTAAAAGGAGCAACACAATACCTATTTTTTCATACCATCTTACTTTTTCAAGATTTAAGTAGGCTTCATTTTTTACGGGGCCCATTAGCATGACACCAACAACACGCAAGATATATACTGCTGTTACTACTATAGCAGACACTGCCAGTATTGTTGCAACTCTATAAAAAATATCGTCATTTTGGAAAGCACCTACAAAAATGTTCATTTCGGCAACAAAACCGCTAAAACCTGGCAAACCCAATGAAGCCAGTCCGGCAATAACATAAACTGCTGATATAAAAGGGATTACTTTTAACAATCCTCCTAGTTTGGTAACATCCCGCGTATGTGTTCTTCCATAAATCATACCTATTAAAGCAAAGAATAGTGCAGTCATTAAACCATGTGAGAGCGATTGCAGAATGGCACCATTCCATGCTGTTTTATTCAACATAAGCAATGCAAATAGTACTAATCCCAGATGACTCACTGAGGAATAGGCATTTATATACTTTAAATCTGTTTGTTTTATTGCGGCAAAAGCACCATAGATGACACCAAAAGCAGATAAAATAATAAAGAACCAGGACCAGTGTAAAGCTCCTTCGGGCAACAGGAAGATGGCTACCCTGAATACGCCATACCCCCCAAGTTTCATTAGTACCCCGGCATGCAACATGGAAACTGCCGTTGGAGCCGAAGCATGACCGTCCGGAGACCAGGTATGGAAGGGGAATAAAGCCCCTATTACTGCAAAGCCGATAAAGGTAATGGGGAAAAATAATCTTTGCACATCTGAGGGAATATTCACTTTGGCTATTTCCAGGATGTTAAATGTCAATGCCCCACCGTCTGCATCAGAGTTAAAGTAAATACCCAATATTCCAACGAGCAGGATGGCAGATGCGCCCATAAGCATGAGCGTTAGCTTCATCGCAGAGAATTCCCTTGGACCTGTACCCCAGATGCCTATTAATAAATACATAGGGATTACCGCAATCTCAAAGAATACAAACATAGTAAAGAGGTCAATGGAAATAAAGAAGCCATAAACCCCGATGGAAAGCACAATTAGTGAAATAAAAAACTCTTTTGGCAAATCTTCCATTTTCCAGGAAATGAAAACTCCGGCCAGCACTATGATCGCTGTCAATAATAAAAGGGCAACGGAAATGCCATCCACCCCAATGTTATAATGAATATTGAAGTTTTTAAACCAGACCACATCTTTGGTAAAGACCATAATGGCATCATTCATCGCTCTCTCTTGGATATAAGAAAAAATCAGATTAATTGCCATTCCCAGCTGCACGAGACTTCCTGCCAGCGCTACGATTCTCGACTGTTTCAGATTTTTTGTAAAGATCAAAATCAAAACAGTTAATGCGGGCACTACAATAAAAAGCGATAAAATATCCATATTAATCATTTAGTTTGTCCATATATAGATACATATAATAGCAAGTATAACAGCTCCGGCTATAAATGCAAATGCATAATCCTGAACCTTTCCGGACTGCATTCCTTTAATTTTTTCAGATGTTTTAACCGTTTGATTTCCTATTCCAACCATTGTTCCATCTACATATTTTTTATCAAATCTTGCAGCTGACCTGGCAATACCGTTAAACATTATTTTTTTGGCAACAAACAGATATAATTCATCAAAATAAAATTTGTTATATGCCCAGGTATAGAATATGCCGAAACCGAGTGAAAACCTGTTTGCAAGTTCATTTTCTTTTTTATAAAACATCCAGGAAAGACCAATCCCAATTAGACCAACAAATACGGCGATGGCGGCTAATGGATAATTCAAATGAGTTTCAAAGCCTATTTTGTCTGCACTAATAAACCTGCTAAAGGGAATCAACCCCCCAACTATGCTCAAAAAGGCCAAAATTAAAAGGGGAGCGGTCATGGACCAAGGAGATTCATGGGGTTTATTCTTATAATTCCCTTCTTTACCCCAAAAAATCCCAAAGTATATTCTGAAAATGTAAAAAGCGGTCAGACCGGCAACGAACAACCCAATTACATATAGGAATTTATTATGCTCAAACGCGGCCACCAGAATTTCATCTTTGCTCCAGAATCCTGCCAGTGGAGGCACCCCTGCAATAGCCAGTGCGGCTATTAAAAACGTTATATTGGTAATCGGCATATATTTTCGCAATCCACCCATATCCTTAAGGAAATTACTGTGGATGGCATGAATTACAGAACCAGCACACAAAAACAGTAATGCCTTGAACATAGCATGGGTAAACAGGTGAAACATGGAAGCCATATAGCCCAGACCTTCATGGCCTTCGTATCCAGAAACCCCCAGGGCAAGCATCATATAACCCAATTGTGACATGGTTGAGAATGCCAATACCCGTTTGATATCTGTTTGTGTAATTGCAATTACAGCTGCAAAAAGAGCGGTAAAGCCGCCAACAAAGGCGACAATATTTAATGCAAATCCATCTTCAACAAAATAATACATAGGGAATAAGCGAGCCACCAGGTATACACCTGCAACAACCATGGTTGCTGCATGGATCAACGCTGAAACCGGTGTGGGTCCTTCCATGGCATCCGGCAGCCATATGTGTAAGGGAAACATGGCCGATTTTCCTGCACCTCCAATAAAGATGAGGAGCAGTGCCCAGGTAAGTATGGATAATCCCATAAACGAAGTGGATGCCCAGTTCAAAATCGCTGCTCCTTCAGGATTATTTAAAATTTCAAAATCGTATGTACCTGTGTAGTAGCCGATAAGAAGGATTCCAATTAGAAACCCCAAATCTGCAAAGCGGGTAACAATAAAGGCTTTTTTAGCGGCTGCAACAGCAGATTCCTTAGTGTAATAATAGCCTATTAGCAAATATGAGGATACTCCAACCAACTCCCAGAATATATAGATTTGAAATAAATTTGTTGCCAAAACCAAACCGTACATCGAAAATGTGAACAGGGACAGAAAGGCAAAGTATTTGGTATAACCGGGATCTCCTTTCATATATCCCCTGCTATAGATATGCACCATTAGTGATATTACAGACACCACAATGAGCATCATTACCGAAATCGGATCTGCCAATATACCCATATCAATTCGAAGGGTATCCGTGAAATTCATCCAAACCGTTTTTGCTACAAAAGTTTGATAAGCGCCATCGGTTTTTCCAATTACAAAAAAGTAATTATAGGCTGTATATAAAGCTAAGCAGGTAGAGATAAATAATCCCATAACTCCAGTATATCCGGAAATTGCAGGTTTAATTTTTTTATAAAAAAGGCCGAGAATTAAAAATACCGCCAGAGGCACTATAGGTATTAAGATGATGTAGTTCAAATTCATACTCGGTTGTATTAATATTTCATGGTTTCAATGTCCTTGACTTCTACTGAGCTAATTTGCCGGTATAGATTTATTATAATAGAGACGGCAAGAGCAGTTTCTGCAGCTGCTACGGCAATAATAAAAATCGAGAAATAAACACCCTGCAATACTTCAGGAAACAAATATTTGTTGATGATCACGAAGTTTACCACCGAAGCATTCAGAATTAGTTCAACGGAAATCAGAATAGAAATCAGATTGGTTCTAGTGATAAATCCATATACCCCAATAAAAAAGAGTATTGAAGTTACTGTAAGAATTTCATATATACTTATTCCGGTTATCATGGTGCTGGGTTATTTTTCTCAGTTAATTTTTTCCCTTTGGCTATTACTATTGAGCCTATCATTGCTGCCAGTAAGAGCACACTAATTACCTCGAAGGGCAATATAAATCCCCCGGCTCCATAGTTTAGCAATCCTTTTCCAATATCAGATGTGGTGGTGGTTAAAGAATTGCCGGTCACATTAAAATCATAAGAATAAATGGCTGTTAAAAAAACGCCAAGACCAATTAGACATGCAATAGCTGTCAGTATCTTTTTAGACGCCCTGGCCATTTCCAATTCCATTTCAATATGGTGGACCAGCAAAACAGAAAATATGATAAGTACGACAATTCCACCTGCGTAAACCGTGAGTTGAATTGCGGCCAGAAAATTATAATCCACCAAAAAGAATATCCCGGC
>JAHEBI010000159.1 GCA_024642325.1 Eudoraea sp.
CATCACTATAAACATTATGCGCATAATTTGCGGGCATAGTTTTAAATTTACCTTCTTTGATATATTCTTCTGCTTTTTTCCAGTTAACTGCGGCTATAAAATCCTTGTCATTTTGTGAAGCATTTACTTCCAATAAAGAGTTTGCTTCTTCAGAATTATATGTAGAGAAGAACATCCATCCATGGGACGCTCCCCTTCCTGGGTGTGCCAAATCGTAATCAAAGCCTGGCATTAATACCTGAAATGACAAATCCATTCCGCCATCTTCAGGATCAACACTAATAAAAGACAATGATCCTTTAAAATTACCTTTGTAATCTTTGATGGACATATCCCTTTGAGGAATAGGAACGGAAAAACGGGTGCCGGCTACTACATACTCTGTATTTTCTGTTACAAATGCCGAACTGTGATTCCCAGCACTGTTTGGGATCTCAATGATTTCAGTAGTTTCAAATACAGTAAGGTCAACCTTGGCAATTCGAGGAGTATTATTTCCATTTATAAATATGTAACGTCCATCCAATTCTCCATTTGTCTGAGAAATATCGGGGTGGTGAGAATCATCCCAGGGAATAAAACCATGGGAAGTGTTTAACATGGGTTTGGTTTCTTCATTATAACCCCATGCTTTTTCAGCATCCTGAGAAAATACAGGGATCACTTTAAATAACCTCCCGGATGGAAGTCCATAAACAGATAACTGTCCGCTAAATCCCCCGGAGATAAATGCATAAAATTCATCATGCTCCCCCGGTGCAACGTACACTTTTTCTGCAGCACTGGACGCCAGTGCCCCATTAGACTTTTGAGACTGATTGTTACAACTGCTTAGTGTAATTCCCAACCCAAAGAGGATACAAATTAAATAGCTTAAATTTTTCATTGTTTTATTTTTAGTTTTAATTGATTAATGTCTTTATTCTTGTGGTGGCAGTATTACTTTATCTACTACGTGTACAATTCCATTTCCTGCTTTGACGCTCCCTAAAATTTTAGCGCCTCCAACAAAAACGTCATCCCCTTCTACCACAACCATTACATCCTGGTTATTGGCCTGTCCTAATTTTTTAAATTTCTTTAAAAATTCTTTGGAATAATTTCCCGGGGTAACATGATATTTCAGGATATTGGCCAGGGCCTCTTTGTTTTCAGGTTTCAAAAGATTTTCCACTGTGCCTGCAGGTAATGCATCAAAGGCAGCATTAGTAGGTGCAAATACCATTAATGGCCCTGCGTTTACCAATGCATTTTCAAGTGATGCAGCCTGGACCGCTGCTACTAGTGTTGTGTGATCCGGGGAACCAATAGCAATATTGAGAATATTTGGAGTAGATTCATCATCCTCAATAAAGGCTTGTCCTTGTTTTTTAACGACTTCTTTAACCTCTACAGATGTTGATTCCGTAGATTTAGCTTCATTCTTGCAGCTCACTAAGATAGTTAACACTAAAAATGAGCCAATCAATAACTTAAGATTGGTGATTGTTTTCATATGTTATAATTTATTACAGGGTTCTAAAATATTCCAGCACAGCCCTTGCCTGATCTTCGGTAAGGCTTTGGTTTGCCATAGGCGAACCATTAAATTCCATTAATAATTCTTTGGCTAAAGGATCTTTGGCTACCATCTCATCCGGGTTCAAAATCATATTCATGACCCATTCCGGGCTTCGTCTTGACAAAATTCCGTTGGGCGGTGGACCGATGAATTTTTTTCCAATACGATGACAGGCCAGACACATTTGTTCATACACTACTTTTCCATTAGCAGCCATTGCCTCATCTATTTCCGGATTTAATGCAAGAGAAGTAACAGGGCCAATACCCTTATTGGTCAGATCTATCCGCTCTGATGCCTTTTCAGAAGCTTCCGGTGCTGTAACAGACTGTTCTGTATCTGTTTTTTGTCTGGTGACATTAAATCCATCTTTTTTCTTTTCTTCCTTTCCTCCACAACCTAGCATTAAAAGTGCGAGCAGGAATACAGTATTAGTAAATAGTAATTTCATTCTATGTTTTTTTGTAAATTAATGTTCAAAAATAGTAGGAGGAAGAATGAAAAAACATGATATTAATCATATTTAAGATAAAAATATCTTTTTATCCTTACATTCAAATTTGAAATACTGAACATGCTCTCAAATTCTTCCAAATATGCCCTAAAAGCAGTCTTGTATCTGACTCTTCATTCCGATGAAAAAAATAAAATGATGGTCAAAGATATCAGCGAGAAAATAAACGTCCCCAAAGCCTACATTGCCAAATTACTTCAACAGCTTGCTAAACGTAAAATTATATCTTCGGCAAAAGGGCCTAAAGGCGGATTTTATATTGACAAAGCCAATAGAAATCAACCAATAATAGCAATTATAGAAGTAATTGACGGTAAAAGAAGGATAGAATCCTGTATGTTGGGACTAGAAGATTGTAATCTACACAGACCATGTCCACTCCACAGTTTAATAAGTCCTTCAAGAACCAAAATGATCCAGCTTCTGGAAAGTAAAACTATAAATGATCTGGCAAAAGATTTAGAATTAAACAAATCTTTTTTACCTGATTAATATACCTCTTGGAGTAATTCTGAAAAAAGTGTAATTTAAACTTCTATTACAACTAAGTAAGAACCTAAGTACACAAACATGGATAAAAACCAATCACGAAGATTATTTTTAAAGCGCGCCGGTATGGGGGCAGCTGCAATTTCTGCAGCGCCACAAATTTTAGCCTCGTCTTATAATCAAAAATTACTGCTTAACAGGAGCTATGAGGAAAATACCTATACTATAAATGATCAGATAAATCTTGCGCTTATCGGATCGGGAATTCAGGGTATCTATGACACCACCGCTGCACTAAAAGTACAGGGTGTTAAACTCGTTGCAGCCTGTGATCTGTATTTGGGCAGGTTAGACAGGGCTAAAGAACTTTGGGGTGATGATATTGCTGTTACCAGAGATTACAGGGAAATCCTGAGTCGTAGTGATATTGATGCCGTTATTGTAGCGGTGCCGGATCACTGGCATAAAAAAATCACCATTGAAGCTATGAAGGCCGGCAAGGCCGTTTATTGTGAAAAACCTATGGTACAAAATTTCACAGAAGGCCATGAAATAATTAAAGTTCAAAAAGATACCGGGATGCTATGCCAGATAGGAAGTCAGGGGATGTCTTCTTTAGGAAATGAAAAGGCAAGGTTGCTTTATGAGGATGGCGCCATTGGTGACATGGTACTTCTGGACATGTATAACGACCGTTATTCCTCTGAAGGGGCATGGCAATATCCCATTCCACCGGATGCCGATCCAAATACAGTAGATTTTGATACATTTCTGGGTACTGCACCTAAAGTCCCTTATGATAATACACGATTTTTCAGGTGGCGCAATTACAGGGATTATGGTACCGGGGTTGCAGGAGATCTGTTTGTTCATGCATTTTCCACCCTAAATTATATCATCAGTTCTAAAGGTCCTACCAGGGCACTCTCGACGGGTGGATTGCGTTATTGGAAAGATGGTCGTGATGTGCCGGATGTTACATTAACTTTTTACGACTATCCGCAAACCAGTACCCATGCAGCTTTTAATGCTTCGTTCAGGGTTAATTTCATTGCCGGATCCGGTGGCGGAGGAGGCTTTAAGTTGGTAGGAACGGAAGGCGTTATGGAGGTTGGTTCTAATTCTGTAAAACTTGTTCGCAGCAAATTGGGTATGACTCCGGGCAATTATTCCATGATTGCTTATACCGAAGCAACGCAAACGAAAATAAGGGAAGAATACGCCTCTAAAAACCTGGAAAGCAGGGAGTCTGGTTTGAATACAGGCGAAACACTTTGGGAAGCGCCCGACGATTACAAAGGTGGTCATTATGACCATTTTTACAATTTCTTTCAGGCTATCCGTGGTAAATCCACCATAATTGAGGATCCTAATTTTGGCCTAAGGGCGGCAGGCGCAGCCTTGCTGGCTAATGAAAGTTATTATGAGAAAAAACCGGTGAACTGGGATCCTGTCGGCATGAAGTTAACCTAATACGCAAGTCATGAAAAGTCTATTTCTTACTTTTTTTTTATTATTCACTGCGCATTTATGCATTGCGCAAACCAACCCTATAAATGTTATTGTATTTGGTGCCCACCCGGATGACTGTGATATAGATACGGGCGGAACGGCTATATTATTAGCCAGAATGGGATATAAGGTGAAATTTGTTTCCCTCACCAACGGGGATGCCGGTCATTATGCAAAAGGGGGTGGCGCATTGGCTAAAATCAGAATTGAAGAAGCGAAGGAAGCAGGCAGGCGTTTTGGGGTAGAATATACCGTTTTGGACAATCACGACGGAGAACTTATGCCTACGCTGGAAAACAGATTAAAGGTCATCCGTGAAATCAGAAAATGGAATGCCGATGTCGTTATAGCCCCACGGCCAAATGATTACCACCCGGATCATCGTTATACGGGAATTTTGGTCCAGGATGCCGCTTATATGGTTATTGTACCTAATGTTGCTGCGGATACGCCTCCGCTAAAAAAGAACCCTGTTTTTTTATATTCTGAAGATGGCTTTCAGCGCCCGAATCCTTTTAACCCAGATGTGGTTATAAATATTGATGCTGTTTTTGATCAGAAAATTTACGCTATGGCTGCGCATGAATCCCAATTTTTTGAATGGCTTCCATGGACTTCAGGTGATCTGGATAAGGTGCCTAAAGGAGAAAAGGAACGTTTAGAAATGCTGGCAAACTGGAGGCCTTCTGTCCCCGGTAAAGCCACGATGGCAGCTATGAAAAAATGGTATGGCGATAAGGCTTCTGAAATAAAGCATGTAGAATGTTTTGAAATTTGTGAATATGGCAAACAACCTACAGAGGAGGAATTAAGAAGATTGTTTCCAATGCTCAATAATCCATAGAACCATGTTTAACTCCATAGCCTGTCCCAGGCCCTTATTTTATCCCATTCCGGGGTGGGGGCAAATAATTTCTCCCCCTTGATCAGGTATTTCGTAACTACTTCTTCGTTCAATTCTACCCCCAATCCGGGTTTCTCCGGAACGGTTACATAACCGTCCTTTACAATTGGACCTTCAAATCCCGATACCAGATGCTCCCAATCTTTTTTATCCACAGCATGGTGTTCCAGCCATAAGAAATTTTCTGTAGCTGCAGCACTATGCACACATCCAATAAAGGATACGGGGCCTGCAGCATGATGATGCATAAAGCCAATTCCATGCTTAGATGCAAAATCACCTATCCTTTTGGTTTCCAGTATACCTCCAGCCGTATTTGGGTCGGGATGGACAATATCCACCGACCTGGTTTTGATGAGTTCTTCAAAGCCCCCTTCAAGCCTGTATATATCTTCACCTGTTTGCGTGGGAGTTGTTGAAGACTGTGTAATTTCTTTCCATTCCTCTGTGTATTGCCATGGAATAATATCTTCAATATAAGCCAGGTTATAAGGTTCAGAAGCTTTGGCAATCTTTATAGCTTCATTAACTCCAAAATGACCCCAATGATCTGTACCCATCGGAATGTCATAGCCTATCTTAGAGCGCATTACATCCAGGTACTCCATTAATAAATCTATGCCCTTATCTGTAATCTGAACCCCTGTAAAAGGATGCTTTGTAAGGCTATAGGGCCTGTATTCATAGCGATAAGGATTGTATTCCGCATCTGGAGAATTGACGATCGCACCGGGGATGTCTTTAATTAGGTTTATACCTATATCCATCTTTAGAGCGGTATACCCCTGATCAATTCTGGCCTGCATTCTATTGGCATACTCATTGGCATCTTTGGAGACTGTAGTATCACAGTATACCCTTATTTTATCTCTGTACTTCCCCCCTAACATTTGGTAAACCGGCACATTATAGGCTTTCCCGGCAAGATCCCAAAGGGCCATTTCCACTGCAGATACTCCACCCCCCTGACGTCCATGAAATCCAAATTGTTTTATGATTCCAAATAGCCTTTCCACATTACAAGGGTTCTCCCCCAAAATCCTGCTTTTTAAAAACAAAGCGTATTCTTTGGCAGCGCCATCCCTTACATCGCCATGACCTACGATGCCCTGGTTCGTATAAATCCTGACAATTGGTGTTCTGAATGCAACATCTCCACCAATCTCGGCAATGCGCATATCTGTGATTTTAAGTGTTGACGGACTTGAATTCCTGTTGACATTTTGGGAGACATAGGCCAGCTGATCATTAGCTGAGGCTACTGTTAATCCAGCCAGACTTAATCCCCCCAGGCCTGCTTTTT
>JAHEBI010000160.1 GCA_024642325.1 Eudoraea sp.
TTCATAAAAAAATGTAACTCGATTAAGCAGCTATTTCAAGGCCCTTCTTTTTTATAGGTGTTTTTTTAGCCCCTCTTTTGAGCCGAATCTTAATTCTGTATACGATATTAAAAAGAACAGGAACTATAACCAAAGTAAGAAAGGTAGCTATAATTAATCCAAAAATAACTGTCCAGGCAAGAGGCCCCCAAAAAATTACATTATCTCCACCAATATAAATTTTAGGGTCAAACTCTGAAAACAATGAAAAGAAATCAATATTAAGGCCAATAGCCAAAGGAATCAGGCCCAGAACAGTGGTTATAGCCGTTAACAAAACCGGTCTCATTCTGGCTTTACCACTTATTACAATTAATTCGGTGACTTGTTCTCTGCTTAGTAGCTCGTTATCATTCATACCCAGTGAAACTTTTTTACGGTCAATAAGTATTTGGGTATAATCTAAAAGGACCACTCCATTATTTACCACAATTCCGGCCAGGGAGATAATACCCATCATGGTCATCATAATTACAAAAGACCATCCGGTAATTATTAACCCGCCGAATACCCCAATGAAGCTTAAAAAAATAGCAGTCATTATGATAGCCGGTTTTGAAATACCACCAAATTGAAACACAAGGATCAGCATTATCAGACCTAACCCTGAAAAGAATGCGCCAACTAAAAATTGCATCTGTTTATTTTGTTCTTCAATTTGCCCGGTATAATCAATCTTTACATTAGGCGGAATACCTGTATAATCTTCCATTTCCTTTTTTATAGCCGTTACGATTGCCCCGGCATCTGTAAATCCGGGTCTAAGTCCCGAATAAAGGGTCACAACACGCTTTGTGTCACGGTGTTTTATTGCACTATAGGAAGATGTATTTCTCTGAGATGCCACTGCAGAAACAGGAATTTCCTTTATTTTCCCTGTTGCCTGGTCCCTGAAGATTATATTCTGATTAAACAAGGCACTGGTATTATATCTCAGGTCTTTATTGAAGCGAACATTTATATCATAATCTTCACCACCTTCTTTATAAATACCGGCTTTATCTCCAAAAAGGGATCGTCTTAACTGCAATCCAACCTGTCCTACGGATACCCCAAGCTCACCCGCTTTTTCACGGTCCACAATCACCTGCATACTAGGTTTTCCGGTATTTACATCAATCTTTAATTCTTCAATACCTTCAATGTTTTTGGTATTCAGAAAATTACGCATCTGCTCTGCCGTATTTATCAAAACATCGTAATCCTTTCCTTCGATTTCAATATTTATCGGATACCCTGACGGGGGTGCCATCTGATCTTTTTCAACAGAAATGGCTATACCCGGGTATATACCTTTTAAACCGTCCTGAATTTCTTTCCGAAGTACTTCGGTATCCCTGCCATTTCTAAATTTGTACTCCTTCATAGAAATGGTGATTTTACCTCTGTGTGGCATTTCTGCTGCTGACCCTCCTTCCGTAAACGGGTTTTCAGCACCCTTACCTACCTGTGAAACACTGGAAGCCACCAGTAGATTATCTGAGCCATCCATATATTTGGAATCATCTGCAATAGCATAAACCCTTTTTTCAATATTCTTAGTAACTTCATTGGTCTTTTCTATAGCCGTTCCCTGTGGATACTCTATGTAGATATAAATCTCATTAGGGATGTTATCAGGGAAAAATTCCACTTTTGTCCGGCCACTTCCAAGGGATATGCCAAAAGCAATAAAGGCTGTTATCAATAAGAGCACGGTAAAACCAAAGTACGCATATACATTTCTTCCCTTCAGGGCGGTTCTCAATTGATTTTCGTACCAGTTTTCAAACCGGGAAAGGTATTTTTTCTGAAAACTCAAAGCTGCTTTTTTAAGTCCAAACTTGTATATCCAGAACAAAATGGCCACTACGATCATTACCGAACCTAATCCGCGGACTGCTCCACCAAATATGAGGATAAATAGTCCAATTCCTCCAAGCACGATGCTAAGGCGAATAAGTTGTTTCATAGTCAGCTCTTTATCTCCAACCTCCATAAAACTCGACACCAGCATGGAATTCATAAAAATGGCCACAAATAATGAAGAGCCAAGAACTATAGATAATGTTATCGGGAAATAGATCATAAACTCCCCAAAAAGACCGGGCCAAAGACCAAGGGGTACAAATGCGGCTACCGTTGTGGCCGTAGATATGATTATGGGGAAAGCAATTTCACCAATACCTTTTTTGGCTGCCTCAATTCGGGACATGCCCTCTTCCTCTATCAGGCGATAGACGTTTTCAACAACCACAATACCATTGTCCACCAGCATTCCAAGTCCCATTATCAGGCCAAATAAGATCATGGTATTCAAAGTATAACCCAGCGCTGATATGATCATGAAGGACATGAACATAGACATTGGGATAGCAAATCCAACAAATAGTGCGTTACGAAATCCTAAAAAGAACATTAATACGGTTACTACCAATATGATCCCAAAAATAATATTGTTCACCAGATCATCAACCTGATTTAATGTTCGGCTGGAAGAATCATTGGCGATACTTATTTGCAGGTCTGCCGGGAAATGGTTCTCCTTGGATTCCTTTACAATTTCCTTTATGCGCTCTGCTGCAGTAATAGCGTTTTTGCCTGCTCGTTTTTTTATGTCGAGCATAACTACGCTTTGACCTTTTTCCCTGGCGTAGGTTATTTTCTCTTCTTCCTTGAAGGAAACAGAAGCAATATCCTTAAGATATACAGCATCATTATTTTCCGATTTAACTACAAAGTCTTCAAGTTCACTTGGGGTTTCTATTTCACCTAATATCCGAATGGTGCGGCGCTGTCCGCTGGTCTTTAAGTTTCCTGCAGACATGGTCATATTCCCATTACTTATGGCTTGAATTACATCATCAAAACTTACCTTGGCGGCCATCATTTTATAAATGTCGACGGCTACTTCTACTTCTTTTTCCTGGGCTCCCCTGATATCCACGCCTTTAATTTCCGGCAAATCTTCTATTTCATCTTCCAGGTATTCTCCAAATTCCTTTAATTTATCAACGGGATAATCTCCTGTTAGGTTGACATTCATTATCGGGAATGATTCAGATAAATTAAGGTCAAAAACATCGGGCTCTACTTTTGCGCCGTTGAAAATGGGCCAGTCTTCACCTGCCTTTTCACTGTCAACCTCATCTTTTACTTTCTGTTTGGCACTTTCGACTGAAATATCTTCATCAAATTCAATAACAATCATTGAATAGTCTTCCTGTGAAGTGGATGTAATTTCCACCAGATTACTCACATTCTTTAGTTTGTCTTCCAATGGATCCGTTAGCAGACGCTCAATGTCTTCAGCTGTATTTCCCGGATAAATTGTACTGATGTATATTTTAGTTTCTTTTATTTCAGGGAAGTCTTCTCTGGGCATAGAAAAATAGGAAGATAATCCAATGAAAAAAAAGATACCTATCATTACATATATTACGGAAGGATTATCAATAGCCCAGGAGGACAATCTAAATTCCTTATTGACGTTTTTCTGTTGTTTACTCATAGGACTATTGGATTATTTTTACTTGCTGATTTTCCCTGATATTTCGGGCTCCTTCAAGTATTACCTCTACCCCGGGATTAATTCCGGATAATACTTCCACATGGTCTCCCTGTGTTCTACCAGTTACAATAATCTGTTTTTTTGCTGTTGCCATGTTGTTCGAATCAACATCTGTGGCTATATAAACATATTGTGCACCTTCGGCATTTTCAGATATCACGCTCTGTGGTACTAAAATTGCTTTCTCATTACTGTAATTATTAATTTGTACACGGGCAGTAAGATTAGGCTTTATATTACTCTTGTCATTAGGAACAGCTATTTCCACCTTAAAGGATCTGTTAGTTGGATTAATAAAGTTTCCTGTTTGACGTACTTTTGAAGTTATACTATCTCCCAGGACAGGGAAAAAGACTTTAACATTCTTACCTACAGTAACACCATTTAAATAGGTCTCCGGCACATCTACCTCGATATACATATCTGACAGGTTGACAATGCGAAATACAGCTTGCCCATTAGCTGGTGAAACAACGGTTCCCTGTTCTTGAATAACATCATCGATGATCCCGGAAAAAGGAGCTCTGATTTCAGATTTTGATAACTGGCTTTGGGCCTGTTTAACAGAATTCTCAACTGCTGTATAATTTGCCTCAGCCTGTAAATATTGAATTTCAGATCCTATTTTTTGTTCCCAAAGTCTTTTTTGTCGTTCAAAAGTAGTTTTCGCAAGTGCAGCCTGAGTTTTTAATTGTTCAAGTTGACTACTCAATCCTCCGTCATCAATTGTGGCCAGCAGCTGACCCTTTTTCACGTTTTGACCTTCTGATACGAATACGCGAAGCAAGCTACCGTTCATTTCAGGGTAAATCAGCACATTTTGTTTGGTCATGACGTTTCCCTGCAAATCCAGATAATAACGAAATGGTTGTTCTTCTGTTTTTAAGGTAGTCACCAGGGCTAATTTTGAATTGCTGTCCTGTAGATGGATAACCGAATCCAGAAGCTTAAGCTCCTTATTCAATATTTTTTGTTGCTCGCTGATTTCTTGTTTTTTTAATTTAATCGCCTCTAAATTTCCCTCGGCAATCAAGGTTTCAACGGATTTTAAGTTTCCATTCCCACAAGATGTAATAAGCAGTGAAATTAGAATCAGGAAAAATATATTTCTCATTTTGTTAGGGTTTGCAAGTTGATGGTTTAATTATTAAGAACAGTTTCGAGTTCCGTTTTTCTATTGATTACTTGAACCATAGATTCCAGATAATCCTGTTGTGCGGTATAAAGTTGAACCTGTGCCTGTCTTAATTCAAAACTGGTAGCCAGTCCTTCAAAATATTTTGTTTCATTTTTCTTTTCAATCCTCTCTGCAAGGTTGAGATTGTTTTTGGTTGTTTCATATTCTTCAATGGAGAAAATGTAATCGCTCTTAGCTCGTTCGAGTTGAAGTCTGATCTGTTCCTCGGTCTCTGTCAATTGTGTTTTTGCCTGGTCATAGGCAATTTTAGCCCTTTGTGTGGTAGCACTTCTGTTAAGTGAACTGAAAATTGGAATTTTCAAATCAAAACCTAAAACAGATGCCCCATACCATTGCTGTTCATTTTCAAAAAATGTAAACGTATTGCTAAAGGCAGAAGTACCATAATTTACAAAGGCATTAAGTGTGGGTAAAGCTTTACTTTTTGCCAACTTCAGTTCATAATACCTTTGTTCATTGAGGTTGGATACTAATTTATAATCCAGGTTATTTTCCATGTAGAATTCAGATTCCAAAAGATTGAAATCTATTTGTTTGAGAACGAGATCGTCAAGATTTTCTGTTAGTTCGGTTTGGTTTTCAATAGGAAGCCCCATCATCAAATTCAACATTTGTAATGTAATGTCTTCAAACCGGATGGAATTTTTTAAAGCGCTACTAATGGAGGACAATGTAATTTGAAGTTGTTCAACACTTTCTTCATCGCCCAGGCCGTTCTCATATAGTTTTTCGGTTTCAAAAAGATTTTTCTCCAGTGTAGCCTTATTGTTTTCAAGAATAGAAACAGTTTCCTTTGCCAGCAACACATTGCCATATGCTTCTATGACTGCCTTTCGCACTTCCTGATCTGTTTTTTCCTTGTTATTTTGACTATATCTGAGAAAGGCTTCAGTGGCCTGAACTCCCACGATGTATGAGCCGTCAAATATTTGCTGACGTAGGGTTGCGGTTGCATTAACCTGATTTTGTTGACCAAATACAACGGGAAGAAAAGACCCGGGTTCACCTCCGACAATTTCACCGGGAAGAAGGGTTACGGGTTGTTTTAATTGATTTTGATAACTAAGAGTACCATCAATTTGAGGCAACCCCGTGGCAATAATCTCCCATTTTTGTTTTTGGGCATCTAATATTTCTCTATCTGCATTAATGACGCTGTAGTTATATTCCAGTGCATAAACTATAGCTTCTTCAAGTGAAAAGCTTTTGGGCAGGTCCTGTGCAAAGGCCAGGTTAGTGCCTATAAATGTTATGAGGGTTAAAAATTGAACTTTCATTTAATTCTGATTTGAATTGATTATGTCGTTTAGTATTTCTCTTCCCCTGGATGTAACAATTCCACGGAGGTGATATTCCAAATAGTCATCCATGAGTTCTGCGACAGGGAATTTAGTGGTAGGAAACAGTCGGTTATCCTTGATACTGGAGACCCCTGAAAAGTAGATTCTGGCAACAAATTCTATATTCAGATTATTCC
>JAHEBI010000161.1 GCA_024642325.1 Eudoraea sp.
TTCCAAAAGGACTGATTTTTCAGAAAAGAACGACATCGAAGAGCTATATGAACAAATCTATTGGAAAAAGGGAGCGACTGATAAGAGTACCGGGGAAAAGACACTTACACTTAAACAATTTGAATACAGGTATACCCCAAGGTTTATCCGAATAGCCAAACAACTGAAAAACAATACGATATATCACAAATATTTAAACCTGCCTGAAAAGGGCAGGCATAATAAAGTGCTTATTGAAGCGTTAAAAAGAATGGACATAAATGCAAACATAAATTGGCCTTTGATGCACCTGGGATCAGCCCATAGATATCTAAACACAGAGAACACTTCAATTGAGGCCACAGGGGGAACAAATTGGAAGGAATATTTGCCTCCAAGTTTTCAGAAGGTTGTATTTTTTCCAAATTTATATTCAAAACAAGAGTTAAATAATTGGGGAAAGCAATGGGTGGATCATATCTTTAACCCGGAAAAAATCGAAAACTGACCATGTATAAATATTGGGGCACATTTTTATTACTTAGTATATTCATTTCCTGTAAAGACATTCAAACTAAAAAAGCAATTAGTGAAGTTACAGATATGGAAGTTTCTGATGAATTGTTGGCCGAGAAACAATTCGGATTCGATCTCAATGATTTTCTGGTAATACGTGATACCGTAAAACGGGGAGATAGTTTTGGAGAACTCATGATTCAAAACAATGTAGACTATCCTAAAATTGCCAAAGTATCTGAGGAATTTAGAGACACTTTTGACGTTCGAAAAATCAGAGTAGGTAAACCCTATTTTATTTTGAAATCTAAAGACACAACACAAGCCGCTCAGGTGTTTATCTATGAAAACGACCTCATCAATTTTACAGTTATAGACTTTCGGGACTCCGTTTTGGCTTATAAAGATCGCAAGCATGTAAAATACGTGCAAAAGGAAGCCGCAGGTATAATTGAAACTTCACTTTCTGAGGCAATATTGGATCAGGGGATTGATTATAATATTACCAATGACCTCTCTGAAATTTATGCCTGGACTGTAGATTTCTTTCGATTGCAAAAAGGAGATAAATTCAAGGTTATTTATAGGGAAAAGTATATTAACGATACTGTTTATGCCGGCGCTGAACCAATTCAAGCGGCCTACTTTGAACATAATGGCACCCCTTTATATGCATTCGCCTATGAATCGGATTCCCTGAAAAATATTATTGATTATTTTGATGACGAAGCAAACAATCTTAGAAGGACTTTTTTAAGGGCTCCGGTTAAATTTAGCAGAATATCTTCCAGGTATAATTTAAAAAGAAAAATCCGCTATTACGGATATAAGGTCAGACCTCACAAAGGTACAGATTATGCCGCACCTGTGGGAACCCCTATTATGGCAACGGCCGATGGTACGGTTACTGAATCTACAAGAAAAGGAGGAAATGGAAAATACGTAAAAATAAGGCATAATGGCACTTATAGTACCCAGTACCTGCATATGAAAAGTCAAAAAGTAAAAAGAGGAGAGTTTGTAAGACAGGGAGATGTTATAGGATGGGTTGGCATGACTGGAAACACGGGAGGCCCGCACGTATGTTATCGTTTTTGGAGAAATGGTCGTCAGGTAGACCCACTTAAGGAAAAATTACCTCTTGCAGAACCTCTTCCTGAAGAATTAAGACCGGAATATTTCGAATATATCAGTCCGCAAAAAGTTCAGTTAGACTGCATTGAATTTCCCGTAAAACCCGATGAAGAATTGCTAACACTTAATTAACTCAATGCCATTAAAGAACACTAACCCAACAACTACCCCAGCCTGGAAATTACTCGAGGAGAATTATAAAGAAACAAAACACCTAAAACTTAAAGATCTCTTTGCCAAAGATTTAGCGCGCGCCAATAAATTCACTTTAAGGTTTCAAGATTTTTTTGTTGATTATTCCAAGAATAGAATTACAGACAAGACCTTGTCACTTTTATTGCAGCTTGCAGAGGAAGTGAATTTAAAGGATGCTATAGATAAAGAATTCAATGGCGACCTTATTAATCAAACGGAAGGCAGATCCGTACTCCATACTGCGCTTAGAGCAAAAGAAACAGATAGCATCATGGTTTCCGGAATAAATATTATGCCGGAGGTTTATCATGTAAAACACCAGATTCGTCAATTCTCCGAGGATGTCATTAAGGGCTATAAGAGAGGCCATACAGGAAAGGCATTTACCGACATAGTAAATATTGGTATAGGGGGTTCTGATTTGGGACCCTTAATGGTCACAGAAGCTCTTAAATATTATAAGAATCATCTCCGAACACATTTTGTCAGTAATGTTGATGGCGATCATGTATATGAGATATTAAAGGAACTCGATCCGGAAACTACATTATTTATAATTGTTTCTAAAACTTTTACGACTCAGGAAACCCTCAGTAATGCCAATACGATTAGAAATTGGTTTTTGAAATCCGCTTCGGAAGAAGATGTGGCAAAACATTTTTCCGCGGTTTCTACAAATACGGAGAAGATTAGTCAATTTGGGATAACTGATGAAAATGTATTTCCCATGTGGGATTGGGTCGGCGGAAGATTTTCACTCTGGAGCGCCGTAGGCTTATCAATTTCACTCGCAGTAGGATATGATAATTTTGAAGCTCTTTTGGTTGGGGCCAATGAGATGGATACCCATTTCAGGACCGCTGCTTTTGATGAAAATATACCGGTTATACTGGCATTGTTAAGCATTTGGTACAATAATTTCTACGGGGCGGAAACAGAAGCCATTATTCCATATACACAATACCTAAACAGATTTTCGGCCTATCTGCAACAGGGAATGATGGAAAGTAACGGCAAGAGTGTGGACCGTGATGGAAATTTCATCAACTATCAGACAGGAACGATCATTTGGGGTGAACCGGGTACTAACGCACAACATGCTTTCTTTCAATTAATACATCAGGGGACAAAATTAATACCTGCAGATTTTATTGGTTTTAAGGAGTCATTACACGGCGATTCAGATCATCACAATAAATTAATGGCGAATTTCTTCGCTCAGACCGAGGCCCTTATGAATGGCAAAACCTCAGATGAGGTCAGGCAGGAATTGGAATCTAAAGAAATGCCGCAAAATGAAATCGAGGCACTCATCCCATTTAAAACTTTTGAAGGAAATAAACCTACCAACACCCTGTTGATAAATAAACTTACCCCCAGGACATTGGGAATGTTAATCGCTATGTATGAGCACAAAATATTCGTACAGGGTATAGTCTGGAACATCTTTAGTTTTGATCAATGGGGGGTGGAATTAGGCAAACAACTTGCATCAAGAATATTGAAAGATATCAATGATTCCGATATTGCTAAACATGATAGTTCCACTTTAAATCTTTTACAATTCTTTAAGAATTAAATTGCCTTTTTTGGAATTCTTAGATATCATTCCAATCAACTCTTTATTTGTCATTTATATTAAAACTCAAAGCTAAGTTTATTTTTGTTTATTTGACATAATCTTAACGCAAGTATGTATTAAAGACTACTCTTTTCATGGAGAATCAAGAATAGTCAACATGATGAAAAATTAATTAGAAGAACCCAATATTTTTGGCTGGGTTTTTTAATTCCTAAAATTCCGTATTTTTAGAAAAAATAAATCAAAATGGAAATTTTACAAACGGCACATTCTTATCTGGCTTATGTGGTTCTGGCAATACTTTTTATTGCTGTGGCCAATGCAATTACAGGATTAATGGGCAACAGAATGTTTACACTGGAAAAGGATTTTAGGGTAAGTCTCTTTGCGCTTATACTTTCCCATATTCAATTAATTCTGGGCCTGATTCTATTCTTTGTCTCATCCAATGGATTTTCCGCAATTAAAGAACTTGGAATGGGCGGTTTAAATTCAGCTGCCAGATTATTGGCAGTAGAACACCCATTTATCAATATAATAGCCATAGTTTTAATCACAATTGGCTGGTCTCGCCATAAAAAGTTTATGGAGGCCAAAAGAAAATTTAAAGCAATAGCCATTTTTTACGGCCTTGGGCTTGTTCTTATTCTAAGCAGGATACCATGGGGTCAGTGGTTTAACTAATTAATACATAAATTATGAAATTATTCAGCAGTCTTATAGCCTTGTTATTTAGCCTTGCGGTTCTTGCGCAGGAGCAATCTTTATTTAATGGAAATGATCTTACCGGATGGACGATCTATGGCACGGAAAAGTGGTATGTAGAAGACGGACTTTTGGTTTCTGAAAGTGGCCCTGATGCACAATATGGGTATTTGGCCACGGACAAGCATTATAAGGACTTTGTTATCACCCTTGAATTTTTGCAGGAAGCGGATGGGAATAGCGGGGTGTTTATAAGGTCCACCATTGATGGTACAAAAGTAAGTGGCTGGCAGGTTGAAGTTGCTCCAAAAGGCAATCATACCGGGGGTGTTTATGAATCCTATGGCAGGGGCTGGTTAATACAACCGAGTCCTGAAAAGGAGAGCGTACTTAAAGAAGGGGCCTGGAACACTATGAAAATCAGGGTTGTGGGAGATGAACTTACCTCCTGGCTCAACGGAGTGGAAATGGTCTCTATTAAAGATGATAAAATTGGTGCCGGTGAAGGCTCAATTGCACTGCAAATTCATGACGGTGGAGGCATAAAAGTGAAATGGAGAAATATTAAAATTTCAAATCCGGATTAATAATTAATTCGCTTGCTTAATTAGAAAGGCATATACCGGAAAATGATCACTATACCCACCGGTGTATCTTCCACCCACATACGTACGAAACGGATAGCCTTTGTAATTCCCTGTTTCAGTCTTCAGGAAGGTTGGGTGATAGATACCGGCTTTCCAAAAGGTGTATAGCTTCCTGTCTTTATTTATAAGGTTTTTTGATAACAAAATTTGATCGAACAAATTCCATTGGTCCCTATAAGCAAGGGAACCTTCTCCCTTTTTATACATTGATTCCATGGGATTAAAGAATGCAGGACTTTGGAGGTTCTCCGTATCAGACAAGGTCAGTGAATTTTTTAAACTGCGATCGGTTGGATTGTCATTGAGATCCCCCATGCTTATTATTTTAGCTTCCAAATTCAGTCTCAGTACGGAATCTATTATTCTTCTATTTAGCCTGGCTGCAGCTTGCCTGTAGGGTTGGCTCCTGGCCACTCCTCCGCTGCGTGACGGCCAATGATTAATAATAAAATAAAATTCTTCGCCTTCCAATAAACCGCCTACCACCAGTTGATCTCTGGTGTAATCTCGCTTGTCGGAATCATTAAATATTAGAAGTCTGTGGCTTTTAAATGATATGGGAATAAATCGGTCTCTTTTATATAATAAGGCGACGTCAATACCTCTTTCATCCGGGGAATCAAAATGAATAATATTTAGGCCATAGGGTCTGAGAAATGGGTGATCTACCAGATCTTTAATTACTTTCAAATTCTCAACCTCACAAATCCCTACTATATCGGGGCAGGTCCTGGTAATTGCCTGCCCGATCTTTGAGATTACATCGGCTATATGAGCTATTTTTAAATTGTAGCGCTCCAATGTCCAGTTGTAATTTCCACCCGGGGTCATTTCATCATCAAAGTGTAATGAATCGTTGACCGTATCAAAAAGGTTTTCAACATTATAAAAAGCAATGGTAAATATACTATATCGATCCTTTTTTTGGGATTGTATACTATTTGATACCAGAAAAATAATAAAAAACCAACTCTTTAACCTCTTCATATTTTATGAGCGTATTCAATTAGGGAAAATTCCTGATGGCAATTTATAACCCCGAGCCGCAAGCAATTTGCAGCGAATGGGAATACTTTAGGTCTGAATCTTGGGTCAATTTGTATGCGATTTCATCTCAGTTATATTAAAATGTTTTTATTATTCCAAATACTTAATGGACAGGAAATAAGTATAAGCGGTAGTGTACGGGATGGTCAAAGTCTTATGGCCATTTCAAATGCAATTGTTGAAATTGAAGGAACTTCTTTTAAGGCATATACTGATTTGGAGGGTCGATTTGAAATAATTACAACTTTAAGCGGTGCGTACATTTTGTCAGTTAATGCCAAGGAATATAGGTCGAAAAGGTTTCCTTTGGATATTTCTCCGGATCAATTAAAGCTGGGGCGTATATTATTAGAGAAAGACCTTTCAAATGATCAGAATGAGGCCTTGATTACGCTAACTGAAAGTCAAATTATTGATGGGGAGTTGGAAGCGGGAAATTTGGGGATTTTA
>JAHEBI010000162.1 GCA_024642325.1 Eudoraea sp.
CAATGTCCATTCTTCCCGCTGTATCCATAGGGTTTCTTAGCACAGCCGTACTTAACTTAAACAATCTAAGAGATGTTGAATCCGATAAAAAAGCGAAGAAGAATACGATTATTGTTAAAATAGGCCTTTCTAAAGGGAAATTATATCATTATACCCTGATTATACTAGCTTTTATTAGTATGCTGATTTTTATCTGGAATCATTACTATTCATGGAAAAGCGGGATATGTCTCATCGCATTTATACCTCTTTTTGTTCATTTAAAATTAGTAAGTAAAATAGAAAACCTCCGGAATTTTGACCCTGAGTTAAAAAAAGTAGCACTAAGCACTTTTCTGCTGGGATTCTTGTTTTACATAGTGTATAATTATTTTTTGTAAATTTGAATAGACATAACCCACTAATACCTAACTTACTTTGGAACAAGCTATAAAGATTCTTATTGTAGAAGATAATGTGATTATTGCAGACGACATGCAATCTATGTTGGAGGAAATAGGTTACGAGATTGTAGATAATGTTATTGTTTATGAACAGGCAATAGAGGTTTTAAAAAATAATCATGTAGACCTGGTACTTATCGATATCATTTTAGCCTCAGACAAAACGGGAATAGACCTCGGGAAACATATTAGGGAGAACTACAATATTCCCTTCATTTTTGTTACTTCCAACTCAGACAGGGCTACTGTTGAGAATGCCAAGACAGTTAAACCTAATGGCTACCTGGTAAAGCCATTTGAACAGCAGGATCTGTATACTTCAATAGAAATTGCACTTTCAAATTTCGATTACTCAACAAAAGAAGGCGGAAAGGAACACCATGATGATGAAGAGCAGCTGGTTTCCAATTCTGTCCTTAAAGACTCCATTTTTGTTAAAAAGCAACATCTTTATTATAGAATTCAGTTTGAAGATATTCAGTTTATAAAGGCAGATAATGTTTACCTTGAAGTGAATACCCTGGACAAGAAATTTCTGGTTAGATCTCCTTTGAAAGATTATTTAGAGAAATTACCTAAAAATAAATTCTACAGAGCGCATAAATCCTATATCGTCAATGTTGATCATATAGATGCAATTAACTCCAAGGATATTATGATAAATAACACCCTGATCCCGATTTCCAAGGATTTTAAAGAGTTTATTATTTCAGCCATGAATTCATAGGCTTTATCTTTTATTGGCCGCATTATTTGATCGGAATACTTGCCTGATATATTTTCTTAATAGCCTTCAATAGGCTAATCACCACATTTTTGAATAGGTTCACAACAATTATTTTCTACTACTGAAGAATTGGAATACTTTGGCTATGTAATTAATAATTAAATTTTTTCATTTTCATATAGTGTTCTCGTAAAAGAGTCTTGTCTTAGTTGACAGGGCTCTTTTTGATTCTGTCCCCTTTTATTTGTTCAGGGTTTCTCATGGACCCGGGATAAAACGGCTATGAAAGGCTAAAAAAATCAGGTGAAATGCATAATATGACTTTAAAAGGGGATTTCACAACATAAATATGCACTTACACAACAAAATCCCGAATGCTAAATTTCTAGGTGATAAATTTGGAGAGCTAATACAGCACCCCAAATCTTATCATTAACATATCACAGTTTAAAAGGCTATGCTTTGCGTATAGTCTTTTTTTATTGGGCTATCTTATTGTATTCTGTTATTATGCAGAAATATATGAGAAAATTAATGGTGCTAGGGTAAATAATGTATGGATAAAAATATACGGTTACGAAGTGGTATTTTTTGCGAGGTCCCCGGTAGACAACAGATTCATTCTACTTTACAACAAAAATTTAAAAGTGAAGTGAATTAGTGGTAAGTTTAAATTATTGTTACGGCTTAAATCTTAATAATTATAATCTGATCAAAATAGTATTTGGCAAATATTCCTTAGTGTGTTATGGCAAAATCGCCGGGTAAATTTTTAATAATATTTTTTATAACATTAATTCAAAGTGCCGGAGCGCAGGTTTTAGATACTTTGGATGAAAATGCATTGGAGGTATTCAAGGATAAGCAAAATGTTACTGATAGATTTGATTATTTCTTTAATACACTCAACAGGTATAATGAAAACCCGGCTTATGATTGGTTGGATGAGGTTAATATTTATCTCAATTCCGTAGAGAAGTCGGGAGATTCCATCGCCATTGCAAATTACAAGCTCATGCAATCTCAAATTTACTACGATTTGGGGGACTATGATAAAAGTGTGGCTATTGCCAATGACCTTTATGCTGAGAAAGATAAACTGGATGTCCAGACCAAAAGGTATATGCTGGACCTGATAGATAATAACTACTCCCAGTTACAACTATATGGGAAACAGGTCGAGATCAGGCAGGAGAAAAGGGATTTAGGATTTACGAAGAATATCACCTTTTATGATATTTATTCAAATCTTGGCTTGCACAGAAAAGCCATGGAGGATTACATCATGGATATGAAAAAGACCATAGATAATGGTGATCTGTTTGGTCTTTCAGAATACAATAATAATGTTGGCAGGTATTTACTTCTGGACAAATCTTCATCTGTGGCGTTAAGTAATTTTAAAAAAGCCAAAGGTTATGTCGATGTATATTTAAATGACGTGACCCAGGTAAAAAGCGAAAAGGAATTAAAGGAGGCCAAACTTCTAAAAGGTATTATAGAAGGCAATATTGGAAAGGCCTATTTACAGCTCAAACAATTTGAAGAAGCGTTGCCCTATTTAGAAAACAGTATTGAATTAATAAGGGAAAATAATATTGGGCAGTACTCGGAAGACGTGATTGAAAATAGTCTGGCACTTGCGGATTGTCACCTTCAGCTGGAAAATTTTCAAAAAGCCAAGGATATATTAAATCTAAGCCTCCGTCCTATTAAGATAGAGCATATTATAAAGAAAAATAGATTATTGGCAGTTTATTATGATAAGATAGAGGACTATAAAAATGCCAGCTTTTACCTGAAGAAAAATGTAAGAATTGATGATTCTATTAACATCAATGACTCCTCACTTAAGAAACAACAACTTTCCACAGTTGCAAAATATGAAATAGAGAATTCCAAGAGAATGATAGATGCACAAAAGGAGGAAATGGAACGTGCAAGAAATGAAATGCAGGCTAAGGATGAGCAAATCAACCTGGTTTTTATTTCTTTGATTTTTACGCTTTTGGGATTTGCCGGATTAGTTTATGCCTATTTAAAAAGTATAAAGAATCAACGTCTGATCGCAGAGCAGAAGCATATCATTGAGAATTCGCTGGTGGAAAAGGATTCTTTACTTAAAGAAATTCATCATCGTGTTAAAAATAACCTGCAAATGGTGTCAAGCCTTCTAAGTTTGCAAACAAAAAATACGCGGAGTAAAGCAGCAATTGAAGCTCTTGAAGAGGGTAAAAGCAGGGTAAAGGCAATGGCTCTGATACATCAGAAACTGTATCAGAATGATGACTTATCCGTAATTGAAATGCAGGGATATATAGAAAGTCTTATTAATAGTGTGCAGTCGGTATTTAAAAAAGGAGGCCATAATATTAATATAACTATTGACGCTGAAGGGGTTGAATTGGATATTGACAGAGCTATTCCCTTTGGTTTAATATTGAATGAGTTGGTATCCAATTCATTCAAATATGCATTTCCAGAAGATAAGGATGATGGACAAATATATATCCACCTGAGAAAGAATGGGGATCAGGGATTTTTTGAATATACAGATAATGGCATTGGACTCAGTGACGACTCTGAAGAAAGAGCAAATTCCTCCATGGGGATCAGATTAATGAATCGCCTGGTTAATCAACTACAATCTACCTTAAATATTGATAAAACTAAAGATGGTGTTCGTTTTTGGTTCAATTTTAAATAAATTTGAACTTCTAATCTTTACATCATGAAAGTTACTTTTTTAGGACACGCATGCATATTGCTTGAAATAGGCCAAACAGGGGTATTGGTAGATCCATTCATTACAGCTAATGAGAAAGCAGCCGGGAAGGTTGATATTACCGATTTAAACCCTGATTATATTCTGATTACACATGCACACCAGGACCATATTCTGGACGTGGAATCAATATGTAAAAGATCAGATTCCGTTATAGTAAGTAATTATGAAATTGCAATGCACTACGAGGCCAAGGGTTTCAGAGTACATCCAATGAATCATGGTGGGAGCTGGAGTTTCGACTTTGGCAAGGTGAAATACACAAACGCCATTCATACTTCGTCTTTTCCGGATGGTTCTTATGGCGGACAACCTGGTGGATTTATTATTTCCTCAGGAAAAAAGCAGGTTTACATTGCCGGAGATACTGCTTTGACTACAGATATGAAGTTAATTCCTTTAACTTATAAATTAGACCTGGCCATTTTACCTATTGGAGACAATTTCACTATGGGAATAGAAGATGCTGTTATGGCCGCAGATTTTGTTTCCTGCAATACCGTATTAGGTTATCATTATGATACTTTTGGTTATATAGAGATCGATCATGAGAAAGCCGTAAAAAAATTTAAGGAAGCCGGCAAGATGTTACATCTGCTGCCTATTGGAGATTCAATTACGATTTAATTACCTCACCAAGACTGTCAGAAGTGTTTTAGTGATAACAGCCCTCGGATAGTTGTATAATACAAAGTAATGTACTGCTGAATTTTTAATTCATTAAAGGTACTTTATCCATCGTACGACTCAGGAATCTGGGTGCATTAAATCGGTACCCAATGAATATTTGATATGAAAAATTGTTGTTGACAATGGTGGAAGTACTACTTCCCTGTGAAAACTCTTCCCATCTTCCAATTAATTGAACGCCGGCAAAAAACCGTTTTGTATTATAACCCATTGCAAACTGCCCTTCTGAACGTAAAATAGCATTGTTGCTTTTTGTATGAAGTTCTTCCTCAGGAAGTCTTGTCAATAATTTTGTATGTACTAAACCGCCGCCAAAAGACACACCTGCAGAAGAATAAAACTTTTTATTGATTACATAGGTATAATAGTAGCCCAATTGTAATACAGCTTCAAAATTATTTGATTTCTGTGAACTGTTCTCACCTGTGAGTTCAACTCTGTTATCTATAATGTAATACCTATACCATAAGGACGGGATAAAAGAACCGGCACTTTTAAGTTGACGCTCGGTTTGGCTGCTAAGTGATTTTAGGGAGAAATTTGGGTTGAATTTGTACCCTGTAAGGCCAAAAAAACTCTTGTATTCCAGTTCCGGGAATTGTATGTAATCATCTGAACTAGTCCAGTCAGGGATATAATCACTGGTGTTTTTAAGGTAAAAACCATTGATTTTACTATAAGATAAAGTTTGAATCCACTTGTTAAATTGAAAATTGACCCCTAATGATGAAAATTTGGAAGAACCCTTTCGAGAATCATCATTGTTACCGGGTAAAAAGTCAGGGCTATAACCTAATGAAAATGTGATAAATCGATAATTAACTGTCAGTCTGGTATTCAATTCTGTATTTGGGCTGAGAATAAAAGTATTTGGGTCACTATTAACTTCAAATGTCTCTATATTATTATTTAAGTCCAGTTTAAACGCCAGTAAATCATCAAATTTTTCAATAAAAAGGTGATCAGCACCCCTGTTTTCGATACTATCCTTTTCCTGAGAAAACATCAAGATGGGACTGGATAAAAATATTAGTTGAATATATAACTTAATCAAAATTCTTTTTTATGGTTAATGGAAGAACCTGCGTTTCTAAACTTAAAGATATAGTTTGTATTTATTCTATACCTGTATTTGGATCAATTTTAAATTTTTTTCAGCTATTGACCATATCACTTTGTCATTATTTCTCTTCATTCTGTAAATTTTAGATTGAAAATATGGTTAAATTTGGCACCAATTCATATGGACGCTCTTTATAAGAAATACGATTTAATCTTTAAAAGACCTGGAGGTACTTCACGAGGCATTCTTAATAAAAAGGAAACCTGGTTTTTAATTTTGAAGGACCAGGGAAAATTGGGTATAGGAGAATGCGGATTGTTCAGAGGTCTGAGTATTGATGATGTACCCGACTATGAGGACAAGCTGGCCTGGACCTGTTCGAATATCCATTTAGGAAGAGATAGACTCTTAGATGATTTGATGGAATATCCAAGTATCCGTTTTGGAGTGGAACAGGCTTTCATTTCCCTGGCTTCTGAAAACCCCTTTTTACTTTTCCCTTCCGGTTTTACGAAATCTCAGATGCCTATAAATATTAAT
>JAHEBI010000163.1 GCA_024642325.1 Eudoraea sp.
TGCCTTACAGTTTGCCTCAAAGATTGAACAAAGAGGCATAGATAATACGGAGAGTACCAAAGAAGTCACAGAACGTTTAAGGGCGTTGGATCAGCTGGTAAACTCCAAGCTTAGTGCAAAATAAGTTCTTTAACATAATACAAAGTTACTGCCCACATTGGTATTTAATTTTTGACGAACTCAACACTAATTTGTTTGAAAAGGGTGAGTTTAGGTTGTAAAAGCAGGCCTTCTTGTAAAGGATCCTTGATCAACTTGTTAGCCCTAAACCTGTTTATTGGAGTTTGTACAGAACTTCACCAATGTGGGTTTTTTTTTGTTTAAAATTGGTTTTATAAATCATTTTCAGGTCCTGATCGCGATTTGTTTTTTACCCTTGGGGGTCTAAAGCAATTAAAGTTTATAAGGTGTATTACTTATTAGAGGCAGTATGAGTACATGAGTGCTGTTTTCATACTTGAACAAGGGGCGGGATAGTATTAATTATTAAAATAAATTATGGAAATTACAACAATTGCAATAGCATTGGTTGGTTTGGTCATTGGATTTATTATTGCAAAGGTCTTAGAGAAGGGAAAAGCATCTAAAACTGTTGCAAGTGCAAAGAAAGAGGCATCTTCTATCCTAAAAACAGCCAATATTGAGGGAGAGAATATTAAGAAAGACAAGATTTTCCAGGCCAAGGAAAAGTTTTTGGAATTAAAAGCAGAACATGAGAAAGTAATTATTAATAAAGAAAAAAAGATTGCCGAGTCTGAGAAGCGTACCCGGGATAAGGAATCGCAGATTAGCGGGGAACTTGCCAAGAATAAAAAGCTGAATGAACAGTTTGAAGTAAAACTTAAGGATCTTACGCACAAATCGGAACTTTATGATAAAAAACACTCTGAACTTGAAAAACTTCATAAAAGTCAGGTCCAGCAGTTAGAAGTTATTTCGGGATTATCTGCGGAGGATGCAAAGGAGCAACTCCTTGAGTCTTTAAAGGAAACTGCTAAAACAGATGCTATGGCATATTTGCAGTCTACAATTGAAGACGCAAAACTTACAGCTCAGCAGGAAGCAAGGAAAATCGTCATAAATACCATTCAGCGTATTGGTACCGAAGAAGCTGTTGAGAATTGTGTATCTGTCTTTAACCTGGAATCTGACGATGTTAAGGGCCGTATTATTGGAAGGGAAGGACGAAATATCAGGGCCCTTGAAGCTGCCACAGGAGTGGAAATTATTGTTGATGATACCCCTGAGGCTATAATTCTTTCCTGTTTTGATTCTGTTCGCAGAGAGGTGGCCCGACTGTCTTTGCATAAGCTGGTTACCGATGGAAGAATTCACCCTGCAAGGATTGAAGAGGTAGTACAAAAAACTGAGAAGCAAATAGAACAGGAAATTGTTGAGGTTGGAAAGCGTACAGTTATTGATTTGGGCGTTCATGGGTTGCATCCCGAATTGATTAAAGCGGTAGGCAGGATGAAATATAGGTCTTCATACGGTCAGAATTTATTACAACACTCCAGGGAGGTGGCAAAACTTTGCGGTGTAATGGCCGCGGAATTAGGTTTGAATCCAAAATTAGCCAAGCGGGCAGGTTTGTTACACGACATAGGTAAAGTTCCAAATACCGAAGCAGAGATAGAGACACCTCACGCCATTTTAGGAATGCAATGGGCGGAGAAATACGGGGAAAAACCAGATGTTTGCAATGCCATTGGTGCTCATCACGATGAAATAGAAATGAAGACTTTGATATCACCCATAGTACAGGTATGTGATGCCATTAGCGGTGCCCGACCTGGAGCAAGAAGACAAGTACTGGATTCTTACATTCAAAGGTTGAAAGATCTTGAAGATATCGCCTTTGCTTTTGGAGGTGTTCAAAAAGCCTATGCTATTCAGGCCGGAAGGGAATTACGGGTTATTGTTGAAAGTGAAAAAGTGAGTGATGAGAAGGCAGCACAGCTTTCCTTTGAAATCTCACAGAAAATCCAAACCGATATGACCTATCCGGGTCAGGTAAAAGTTACTGTAATACGCGAAACGCGTTCAGTTAATGTGGCCAAATAATAAGGAATTAACTCTAAATTTTAAAAACGAGCTATTGGCTCGTTTTTTTTACATCTATAGTTGCTTGGCCCTATAAGAAATTCTCCTATCCGGGTAATCATTTTAATCAACTACAAATTTAAAACCGGCAGTAATAATACCTGCCGTTAAACCTGTATTTCTTTCGTAATAATTATATCTTATATCAATGCTTTTCAAACCGACTTTCAATTTGTGTTGTTTCATAATAATGTTGGTGTAATTAATTCCGAAACCAAATTGATTTGCGTTGTATTCGGACAAGTCATAGTCTGATGTATAGAATTGGGAAGTGGAAAGATGTGCTTCATATGGGGCAAAATAATCTGCAGCCATCTGGTTATAAAAGCGATAGGAAGGATATAAAGTGAATTTTGGCGCTATTTTTACAGGGATTTCAATATTAAGGGTATTGGAGCTGATTCCCCAATCATCAAAATAGTATCTATAATAGGAACGAACTACGAGATACTCATTGATAAAAAAGTTAAGTCGGCCACCCAGTGCAACTTTAAACCTGGAATCCGGCAAGCGTTCTATGTCATCTGCCAGGTGAAAGTTATCAATAAACGAGTCTGCCACATCACTAAAGTAAACGCGCTGAAAAGGTGTCGAAAGTAAACCTTGCTGCAATACAAAATCAGTCATCAGGGCCCCCTGGATGTTTTTAGTCAGGATCTGTGATATACCAACACCCAGGGAATAGGAGTTGCGATTCACATCCTGTAAAACAGTAAAGGATGGGTTATAATCAGGATTTCCGGTGATGGTATTTTCTATAAATAAAAAATCATTTAAACCCCTTCCACCAGGAGCAAAAGGTCTAAGTTCATAGGGGTAAATTGCTTTCCATTTATCCAGGAATACATTTGCACTAATTCCAAGTTCTGTATTTTTCTCATTAAACAACCTGGTGTAACTGCCTCCAAAACCCAGAGAGGTATAATCGTATTCGGCTGAAAATGAAAGTTTTGCACCCCAGATAGAATTTCGATCATCCGAGCTATGGCTGTAATTTCCTGTAACATTAAACCAGGTATCACTGCTGGAAGCACCGGAAGAGGCAACAAACGGATCGGCAAAGCCATCATCAAATGGGTTGATGTTACTGGAAGAGGCAGAGGTGTAAGCCGAAATACCGGCATCCAGTGTAAGAACATCGTCATCATTTAAGGGAACTGAAATTACCAGGGTTCCTGTGATATCGGTCAATTCTTCGGTGCCAAGACCTCCTGTTACTGCTGCATTGTTACCATCCTGGGAATAGTAACTGCTCAATAGGTCTATTTCGGCGGTTTCCAAAACCCTTTTTTTATATCCCTCATCGTTTTGTCCCGGATTCTGAGCCTGACAAATACCAAAGACCAGGAAAAGACTACTAAAAAGTATAAAGTTTTGTCTTGACATAATTTATATAATAAATTGAAGCAAATTAACCATTCTCATAAGCAGATTAATTGCAACCACAACCACCACCTGTTTTGCCACCGTTAGCACCAACTGCTGCTTCCCGATAGGAGTGAAAGATTGTAATATTTCTGTCACACAATTTTTCCGATAACTCCATATCAGGATCATTAATATTTACCTTCTCATATCCCTTAACAGCCACGCAGCTGTTTAAAATTATAGGAATACATGCCGCTAAAACAATTTTCTTGATCATATTCTGTCTATTTCTATATTATCAGAAGTAAATACCTTCCCCTTTTCGTCGATAATTACACACTCAACTTTCGGCAATTGATTAATTCTGTTTAATCCTGTTTCAATGCCCATTACAAATACAGATGTTGCCAGGGCATCTGCCAATTCTGCCTTAGGAGCAAATACGGTTACGCTTAAAATACCGGTAGCGGGATAGCCTGTTCTTGGGTCAATAATGTGGGCATAACGCGTGCCGTTAAATTGTACAAATTTTTCATAATTACCGGAAGTAACCACGGCACCATTGGTAATTGGTAAAATGGCAGCCGCTTTGGTTTTATTTAATGGATTGGTAATGGCTACGGTCCATTCCTTTCCATTTGGTTGTCTGCCCCAGGTATTCATATCTCCTGAAGCATTAATAATACCGGCCTTTACGTTGTTTCTGATTAATAAGGCCTTTGCCTGATCCGCTGCATATCCCTTACCTATGGCTCCGAATCCTATTTTCATTCCTTTTGCCTTTAGAAAAACCGACTTATTCGCAGGATCCAGTATGATATTTCGGAATCCCACTTTGGAAACGGATGTCTTAATCTCTTCGTCTGAAGGCATTTTTTTCATGCTCCCATCAAATTTCCAGATTTTATCCATGGATGCATAGCTGATATCAAAAGCGCCATCAGTTAATCTGGATAGTCCAATAGCCCGATCTATTAATCCATATAATTCTTCACTAACTCTAACAGGTTTTATTCCTGCATTAGCGTTAATTTCAGAAGTTTCAGAGTTAGAATCCCAGGAAGAAATGAGTTTTTCAATTCTTGAAATCTCTTTTATCGCGAGGTCTATATCCCTATTGGCTTCAGTGGAATCATTGGCAACAACAGTAATTTGAAATCCACTGCCCATTAATTTTAGGCTCCTATGATAGGATTGCTGTGCCCATAAGGGAACTGTTAAATAAAAAAGAATAATAAAGGTGCAAATTTGTCTCTTCATTTACCCAGAAAAAGATTCCAACAGACTGATATATTCTTTTACCGATATATTTTTATAACCTGTTTGTCCCAAAATATTACCATCTTTATCCAGTATGACAACCAATGGAAAGTATCCGTTCGAATTATAGGTTTCAGCTAATTGCTGATTCTTTTTCTGCTGCTCGACAGGGAGCATATTTTGCTTTTTACGAGGGAAATCCGCCAGTAACATGACAAAGTGATCAGCGGAATAATTTTTGAATTCTTCAGAGCTCCAAATTAGTTGATCAAGTTTTATGCAAGGTGCACACCAATCTGAGCCTTGAAACACCAAAATTATTGGTCTATTACCCGTTTTGGCCATTTCTTTGGCTTTATCAAAATCGGTCTGCCAATCCTGTGCAAAGAGTGTTCCGGAGGCAAGAAATACCGCCAACAATAACATTTTTGTTTTCATCTGCAACGCTAACGCCAGTTTTAAAGATTTCGTATTCGTTTTTAAGGAATTTAAGCTTGTTTTATCAAACTTATGAAGAATTAGCCAGAATTAGTTATCTCATGGAATTACAAAGTATTTTAATTGGATACTAAAAAATGTTAAATCTGGTATGTTTCTTTAATAATATTCAATAAATCATCGGTTTCTATTACCGTCGCAAATTCATTGTGCAAACTGGCTAATTCAACTTCATGAATTATTTCAGCTGTGTATTTTGTCCCGTTACTGCCTACTTTATCAAAAGTGGCTGTAGCGTCTGAAACTACAAATGTATCATATCCCAAATTCCCTGCCATTCTTGCACTGCTCGATACACAATGATCCGTGGTAAGTCCGGCTATGATCACATTTTTAATTTCCAGGTTATCCAATTGTTGTTTTAGATCTGTACCCATAAAAGCACTGTTGACTTTTTTTTCAATAATCGTTTCATCAGGTAAGGGTTTTACAATATCCTTGAATTCGTTGCCATATAGCCCTTTGACAAGTCTGGAATTTGGATTTGTTGAATTATGCTTAATATGATAAACAGGAAAATTATGATCTCTCCAAAAGTTTAGAATTTTTCGGGCGTTTACTTCGGCCTGAGGATTATTTCTATGGCCACCATAGTATTCAATATCATCCAGACCTTTCTGAATATCTATAAGAAGTAATGCCGGTTTACGGTGAGAATTCATAGTTCTTTGAAATATTTGACAGAAATACTATTCAATTTTATAAAGAATTGGATTGAATGCTTTTGAGGCAACCACCACTTTGTCACCAACCCTAAGGGATTGTACTTCAGATTTCTCTGCAATTACTTTAACTACATTATTTTGAATCAAGACAGAAACAATAATTACAACATCCTGGGGCTCTATCTTTAATACTTCTCCGATAAATTTAAACTTACCGCTGATATTTTGTTTAGAAAAAATCTCATTCGGGCTTCCTTGTCTCACAATTTTTCCCTGTTCAAGCACAATAACCCGATCAGACAGTTTCATTATTTCACCAATATCATGACTGACTAATACTGTAGTAAGAC
>JAHEBI010000164.1 GCA_024642325.1 Eudoraea sp.
TGCACAATGTGGTTCTTGCACTATTCATTTAAGTGGTATAGCGGTTAGGGCTTGTGTGCTTACCGTATCTGCCGTGGGCAATCAAGAGGTCACTACGATTGAGGGACTTTCTGAAAATGCTGAACACCCGGTTCAAAAAGCATGGTTGGAGGTAGACGTTCCGCAATGTGGATACTGCCAGGCAGGGCAAATCATGACCGCAGCTGCATTGTTGGAACAGAATCCGAATCCCTCCGATTCAGAAATCGAGATGGCCATGAATGGTAACATCTGCCGATGCGGAACGTATACCCGAATAAAAAAAGCCGTTCAACTAGCTGCTGAAAGTAATAACTCCTAAAGCCATAACAATGACATTCATAAAAACAAAAATCGGAAGACGTGCCTTCATCAAGAACACCAGTCTCGCCAGTGGAGGGCTTGTATTGGGCTTTAGTATCTTAAATGCTTGTAAGCCTGAACAAGCCAAAGAAATGGCGACTATAGAAATGCCTGATGAATGGTTCGAGATAAACTCCTACCTGAAAATTGGTGACAATGGTCTGGTCACCATTTATACGCCCAATCCCGAATTCGGGCAAAATATCAGAACCTCCATGCCCATGTTGATTGCGGAGGAATTGGACCTGGATTGGAAAAACGTTCTCGTTGAACAAGCTCCCTATCACCCCGAAAAATATGGTTTTCAATTCACCGGTGGCAGCCAAGGAATTAGAAGAAGATGGGAACCCCTAAGAATGGCAGGAGCAACGGCCAGGCATATGCTTAAAGAAGCCGCTGCTATGGCTTGGCAGGTTCCAGCTTCTGAAATCAATACCCTCGGAGGTATATTGAGCCATGAAACCTCAGGAAATTCAGCTGGCTACGGGGAAATGGCTTCGGCTGCTTCTCAGTTGCCCGTGCCCGAGGAGGTGAAATTGAAAGAAATCAAGGACTTTACTCTTATTGGTAAGTCTATAAAAAATGTAGATGCCAAAGCTATTGTTACAGGCCAACCTATGTTCGGATCCGATTATCAAAAAGAGGGTATGCTTATCGCTATGATCGAACATCCTCCCGCTTTCGGTATGACCCTGGAATCGGTAGATGGTACTGCCGTAAAAGCCATGCCCGGAATCAAGGATGTAGTGGTGATTAAAAGTTTTAAGGATGGATTTGAAAAAGGCGGTTTCGATACCAATGCCTTTCCTGAACTTGTGGCAATAGTAGGCAACTCCACATGGGAATTGATGCAGGCCAAGAAACAATTAAAAGTGAATTGGAAGCCTATTGCCTCTCAAACCGAAACTATTAGTGGTTTTAGAGGAAAAGAGACAAGAAATATTCCTGCTGGTCTTGAATCTACAGAAACCCATATGGCCAAAATTGAAGAATTAGCTGCCAAAAAAGGAAAACAGGTTCGTAAAGACGGTAATCCTGAGGCAGCTTTCAATAATGCTGCCAAAATTATAGAAAGAAGTTATTCCGCACCTTACCTTGCACATAATTCCATGGAGCCTTTGAACGCTTTTGCACATGTAACCGGTGATAAAGTAAAGATTGCGGCACCTATTCAGATACCATCCTTGATTATTCCGACAATTGCAAGCAGTTTGGGAATTCCTGCTGAGAATATTGAAATGGAACTCCCACGAATGGGAGGTGGTTTTGGTCGCAAAGCTTATGCCCACTATGTAGTCGAAGCAGCTTTGATTTCCCAAAAAGTAAATGCCCCTATAAAGTTGATATATACCCGGGAGGACGATATGACAAATGGAATATATCGCCCTACCTATCATGCGACCTACCGTGCGGCTTTGGATGAAAACAACAATTTGACTGCCTTACATGTGAAAGCAGGCGGTATTCCTGAAAGCCCTTTGTTCGCCAATCGATTTCCGGCCGGAGCGATTGAAAATTATATGGCTGAGGAATGGTCCATTGATAGCAATATAACCATTGGTGCGTTTCGTGCACCACGTTCCAATTTCATGGCCGGTGCCGAACAAGCCTTTTTGGATGAAGTGGCAGAAGCCGCTGGCAAAGACCCCATCGAGTTTCGATTGGAACTTCTTAAACGAGCGAAGGAAAACCCCGTAGGCGAAGAAAATGATTATGATGCGGAGCGGTACGCGGGAGTTTTGGAATTGCTTCGCGAAAAAGCAGCGTGGGGAGAGAACAAAGCCAACGTTTATAGGGGCGTATCGGCCTATTTCTGTCATAATTCCTATGCAGCCCATGTCTTGGATTTAACCAATGAGAATGGCAAACCTGTAGTACAGAACGTCTGTTGTGCCATTGATTGTGGTATCGTGGTGAATCCCGATGCCGCTAAAAACATGGCTGAAGGAGCCATAATTGATGGCATTGGAAATGCCTTTTATGGGGAATTGACCTTTCGGGATGGTGTGCCCCAAAAGAAGAATTTTGACCAATATCAAATGATCCGAATGGCAGATGCTCCCAAAAGGATAGACGTTCATTTTGTACAAAACGAAATAGATCCGACCGGTATGGGAGAACCACCATTTCCACCTATTTTCGGAGCGTTGGCCAATGCCTTATACAAGGCTACAGGTCAACGGCATTATCATCAGCCGTTTATTACAAAAAAACAAGTATTAGGTTGATCCTTTAAAAAACTGAATATTCTATGTCATTAGCAAAAACAAAAATCGGAAGACGTTCCTTTATAAAAACTACTTCACTTGCAGGTGGCGGAATGCTGTTGAGCTTCAATTGGCTGATTTCCTGTAAATTGACCCCTGAGGAAATCTCAACTTTACCTAAAGAATGGTTCAGACTAAACGGTTTTTTGAAGATCGGGGACAACGGACTGGTAACGATTATGTCACCCAATCCTGAAGGCGGTCAGAACGTAAAGACCTCAATGCCCATGATTGTTGCCGACGAACTTGATATTGATTGGAAAGATGTTATTGTGGAACAAGCACCCTTGAATACTGATCTTTACAGTTTCCAATTTATCGGTGGCAGCCAGGCCATTCGACGAGGGTGGCCAGGTCTAAGAATGGCAGGAGCAACAGCAAGACAAATGCTTAGAAAGGCAGCTGCCCAAGCCT
Source organism: Eudoraea sp. (assembly GCA_024642325.1). Taxonomy (GTDB): domain Bacteria; phylum Bacteroidota; class Bacteroidia; order Flavobacteriales; family Flavobacteriaceae; genus Eudoraea. The sequence continues at coordinate 3,063 of JAHEBI010000164.1, forward strand.
GGCAAGTACCCGTAGAGGAAATTACCACGAATGCAGGCAAGCTTCTCCACAAATCAAGTGGTAAATCTGCAGGATACGGAGAAATGGCTTCAGCCGCAGCGCAAATTGAAGTCCCCGAGGAAGTTGAACTTAAGGATGTAAACGACTTTAAGATTATTGGTACTTCACGCAAGAATGTGGATGGGTCAAAAATTGTAACCGGACAGCCATTATTTGGAATGGACACGCATCGGGAGGGCATGCTTATTGCCATGATAGTTCACCCTCCTGCGTTTGGATTGAAACTGAAATCGGTGGACGACTCAGTTGCCAGGAACATGCCCGGGATAAAGGATGTTTTTACGGTCAAAGTATTTAACGATGGTTACGAAAAGACGTTCTTCGATACTCGTACCTTTAACGAGGTGGCCGTGATAGTAGGGAACTCTACCTGGGAAGTGATGAATGCCAAAAAAGCCCTGAAAATAGAATGTGAACCTATAGAAAGTTCAACCGAGTCACGGGATCGATTTGGTAGAAAATACGAAGAAACTACCCCTGCGGGTCTTGAAAGTACGGATGATCATTACGCCCAAATGGAAGCAATGGCTGCCAAACCAGGGGAATTGCGCCGTAAGGATGGAGACCCCGATGCGGCATTCAAACGTGCGGCAAAGATTGTGGAAAGTACCTTTACAGCCCCATTCCTTGCCCATAATTGTATGGAGCCTATGAACTTTTTTGCCGATGTGAACGATACTAAGGCTGAACTTATAGGACCTCTGCAAAAACCCGAATTAACGGAACAGGCCTTATCTTCAAGACTGGATATGCCTGTGGAGAATATCGATATAAAAATGACACGATTAGGGGGCGGCTACGGCCGAAGATCCTACGCCCACTGGCTGATAGAAGCTGCACTCATCTCCAAAAAGATGAATGCCCCTGTCAAACTAATCTATACCCGGGAAGATGATATGACAGATGGAATCTATCGCCCGGCTTATCATGCCAAATTCCGGGCGGGTCTTGATTCCAACAATAACCTGATTGCTTTCCATGTGAAGGCCGGTGGAATCCCTGAAAGCCCTTTGGCAGCAAACCGCTTCCCGGCAGGTGCGGTTGAAAATTACCTGGCAGAGGATTGGACTATTGATTCCAATCTTACCGTTGGCTCCTTCAGGGCACCCCGATCGAATTTTATGGCAAGTGCGGAACAATCATTTTTGGATGAAGTAGCAGAGGCTGCGGGAAAAGACCCCATCGATTTCAGATTGGAATTACTTGATCGTGCCGGTAAAGACCCGGTTGGAGAGGATAATGATTACGAAGCTGATCGTTACGCCGGTGTACTCAAACTGGTAAAGGAAAAATCTAATTGGGAGAACAAAGATTCAAATGTGCACAGAGGCGTTTCTGCCTATTTTTGCCATAATTCCTATGCGGCACAGGTGTTGGATATAGTCATTAAAAAGGGTCAGCCCATGGTGCAAAAGGTTACATGTGCCCTTGACTGTGGAATTGTGGTTAATCCGGATGCGGCGGCCAATATGGCTGAAGGTGGGATTGTGGACGGTATCGGAAATGCACTGTACGGTGAGTTGACTTTTAAGGAAGGTGTACCGTACAAGAACAACTTCGATACATACCGAATGATTCGAATGAGCGAGTCACCCAAGGAAATTGATGTTCATTTTGTTCAAAATGATATTGATCCCACAGGATTGGGAGAACCCATGTTCCCCCCTATTTTTGCTGCTGTGGTCAATGCATTATACAAGGCAACTGGAAAGAGGCACTACCACCAACCCTTTATTTCGGATAAATCCCCTTTAATTGGCTAGTGCGATAAGAATAAATTCATAAAGACTCAAATCGTTCAGGTAATCATGCCTTTTGATGGTCAGAATTTGACATTCACTAGGGATCTGTTATCACAAAATACCTTAACCGAAACTCAACAAAGGATCAATAAACAGGCAGGACCTAATAGATGTTCCTGGTCAGATAACCATTCCTGAACTTGCCCTTAGGGTCATAGCTTTCTGCCAGTGCCATGAAGTCAGCATATTTTGTGTACCGGCTGTGCAATGACCTGGGATCTATCGTAAATAGTTTACCCCAATGTGGTTTTACACCAAAGGGAGCCAGCGCAGCTTCAAATTTGGGCAATAAGGCAAGTACTTCCCTTGGCTTTTGCTTCCAGGTGGTGTGTATGGTAATAGAATCCTGCTGAAAACAAGGGCTCATCCAAAAATTATCGGCAGCTATAGTCCTAATTTCGGATATTAAGATATACGGGTATATTTCATCCTTCATTTTTTCAATGGCTAAAAGCGCTTCTACCGCATTTTCACGAGGGATAAAATACTCGGATTGCAATTCTTTTCCGGCACTGGGCGTAAAACCCATTTTAAAATGTGGCAAACGATCATACCAGGGGCCGGGTACCCCCATTTGATCCGTGCAGTTTTCCGCCGAAAGTGAAACTATGGGATGAATATTTTCCGTTGCGGCCTTTGCCCCATAAAAATCAGTACCCAAATCGTTTTTTTCGGCATCGGTTCTTCTTTTGATCCATACCTCGCTTACTTTGTTGTCCATCCAATCGGTAAACAGGCTTACGCTATAACCGCTGGACATAATTTCATTAAAACTGGACGCGACGGATTGCAGGGGAAGATCGAGAAACACGTCCTGACGAACGTCATAGGTATCCTGAACTTCCAGGGTGACTTTTGTGATTATACCAAATGCCCCCAGTCCCACCACCACAGCATAAAAATCGGGGTCAGCCCGATCTATGTTCACTATACTTCCATCCGGTTTAACAAGCTCTATGGAGAGTACCTGCGTTGCCAGATTTCCATTTTTGACCCCAGAGCCATGTGTTGCCGTTGCACAGGCACCGGCCACCGAAATATGCGGTAAGGAAGCCAGGTTGTGCAATGCGAAACCCTGTTCATGTAACTGAGAGGCAAAATTGCCATATCTGGCACCTGCCTCAATGGTGAGCGTTTTATTCTCCTTGTCCAGGCTAACGACCTTGTTCAGGTTTTTAGTGGATATTTGGTTTTCAGGACTATCCGCTATATTATTAAAACAGTGTTTTGAGCCCAAAGCTTTTTGTTTATTCAATTTTTTAACCAATTGCTGCACTTCTTCCAGGGAGTTAGGCTCATAA
>JAHEBI010000165.1 GCA_024642325.1 Eudoraea sp.
ATAAAATCAGCTGTTTTCTGTTTATAAGTTAATTGATATCGCAACCACAATGGCTGCAGCGCTGATTGCCATGATGACCAGGACCAGCTTTAAAGCAAATTTAAACCACTTATCAAAGGAGATCCCGGCAATGGCAAGAACAGCCATCAGCCCTCCATTTGTAGGGATTAATAGGTCCATCATCACCGCACCATACTGATATGCCAATACACATACCTGCCTGGAAATACCTATCAAGTCGGATAATGGGGCCAAAATAGGCATGGTTAAAACTGCCTGTCCGGAATAACTGGGAACTACAAAATGAAGAAAAGACTGGGAAACCAGCATGGAAATTGCCGACAGGCTTTTGGGTAAATATTGCATGGGTGTAAAAAGTCCATAAATAATGGTGTCTATGATCATCCCCCGTTCAAGAATGATGGAAATACTGCTGGATAAGCCCACAATCATTGCAGCAAATATCATTGCCTGAAAACCTTCAACATAGGCTTCACTGGTTCCATTTATGCCAAGTTTTCCAATTAAGCCTGCCAGTAAGGCCAGTACAAAAAACTCTGCGGACATTTCATTAAAACCCCAATTGAATTTCAAAATTCCGACAATTAAAATCACAAATGTCACTGCTACCAATCCCAGGATTATTGCACTTCTTATATTGAGTTTTTTCTTTGCAAACAGATGTTCATCTTCCTTTATCACCCTGTTTTTATTGGCATATCTGATGACCATAAACATCCATACTACAAATGCTATAGCCATAACAGCTAACCGGAATCCACTGCCGGATAAAAATTCCAGATTCGTCTCCTTTTGGGCAATTACCACGGCAAAGGGGTTTATGGGGCTAAATGACGCCCCCAAAATAGCAGAACCAAAACTAATGGCCACCGCTACAAAGGAATTGTAACCCAGCCTGGAAGTTAAATACATTAGAACAGTAGTCATTGCAATAATTTCTTCCTGCAGCCCGCTCAATGCTCCCCCGGCAAGAAAAGCCAGGGAAACCAGAATTAAGGCAACTTCTTCCCTGCCGTTTAAGAGCATTGTCAGATACTCAATCCCATCTTTCAGGGCGCCGGTTTTTTCGATAACAAAAAAACTTCCTCCAATTAGTAGAATCAATGCAATTAAATCAGCCCTTAAAATAAAACCTTCCGGAATTGCCATAAAAGTTTCAAATACAGAAACCGAAGGAGCATTAATCACCATGTATGAATCATTTACCACACTTATCTGATTTGTATCTGGATTGATTACCCTTTGGTATTCGCCCTGAGGGATGATATAGGTTAATATCGCGGCAAATAGAATAAACCCTATCATAATGACAAGGGCATTTGGGAAGTTTTTCATTTAGAGTGAAAGTATTAGGTTTAAAAAAACAAGCCTTCATAATAGAACGAAGGCTTGTATAGCTTTTTTAACTAGATGATATTAATTATTGCTCATTAAATACATCATCAATCCCGTGAAATCTCCGTATACCTGCTGGGCGAAGATTTTGCCCTCAGGGTCAAAATCGAAAGACTCATATAAATTAATAATACCGGTTTTGGCCTCGGTAGAATCTGTTGCAGGAAGGGTTACTTCCCAGGTGCTGTAATGCCGAACCGAACCGTCTGGCATTTTGGTGTCCGCATTAACGCCAGGCAATAATACCGGTGGATCGGTTAACATTTTAAAATCAAAAGTATCCCACATTTGCTTGTCGGAGGCCATCATTTCATCCAGCGTAATGGATTCTTTCTCAGCTCCAAAGGTAGTTTCCAGCATAGTAAAGTCTTTTGCATACATGGAATAATCCAAATTTTCATTTTGAAACCCTTGTAAATTAGTCAATACAGTTTTTGAGTTTGCTTCGAAAGCCTCGTTTGCAGAATTGTCAACTTCGGCTTTGCACCCTATTAAAAGAAAAGCAAAACACAGATAAAAAAATAAAGTTCTCATAAAATTGATATTTAGGTTGTTTTAGTTCAGGAAGTTAGCAATTTTAATTTTTGTTTGGGGTAAGTAGCCGATAAAATGTTGTGGTAAATCTTTTAAATACAAATTATAAATGATAGCAATTGGGGTAAGAATTTCGAAACTCAACTATGTTGATAATTAAATGATTATATTTAGTAAGATCGAAAATTGTGATATGAAAAGCCGGGCTATTCTTCTTTTTCTTATGCTTTATTCGTTATTGGGCAATGCGGTGTTTTCCCAAAAGGAAGACCTTAAGGGCAGTATAAAAGAGACAACAGCGCTTTTTAAAAATCAGGATCAATTGTCTGTCAAGCTAAAATTTTCTGCAAAAAACCTAAAAGAGAACACTAATGACAGCACTTATTTACCGTCAGTACTTTACTATTTGGACGAACCCAGGGGATGGGACTCATTGGATGTTGAATTAAGGGCACGGGGTAACTTTAGGCGGAACAACTGTTATTACCTTCCATTGCGAATGAAGTTAAATAAACCTGAAATAAAAGGCACCCTCTTTGAAGGAAATAAAAAACTTAAAATAGTATTACCCTGCCTGGAAGGAGAAAATAGTAACGACTATGTTCTAAAAGAGTACTTGGCCTATAAGTTATATGAAGATATTTCACCTTATCATTTCAAAACCAGATTGCTGGAGATTGAATTTATCGAAGAAAAAGGCAAACGAACCAGGGAGCACCAGATAAAAGGGTTCCTTATAGAAGATATTGATAATGTTGCAGAACGTGTAGGTGGGCAGCAGATAAAAAGAGTAATCCATCCCCTGCAGCACGATCCTTATTATGCCGTGGAGAATGCATTTTTTGAGTACCTGATAGGAAATACAGACTATTCTACCAGGGTACAACACAATCAACGACTCTTGTTTATTGATGATAAAATAATTTCTGTTCCCTATGATTTTGACATGTCGGGGTTGGTTAATACACGTTATGCGACTGTGTCAAATATTCAGAATATTCCTACCAAAATAGACCAGGTTACACAACGCGCCTACAAGGGCTATAAGCGAGATGAAGCAGTATTTCAAGAGGTACGACTCAACTACCTGGAACATAAAGCACAAATCTTTGCTAGCATAGAGGGTTTGCAACTGTATTTCCAGGATTCTGATCAGTTTGAGACGGCCAAAGAATTTATTGCCGCTTTTTTTGAAATTCTGGAGGACGATAAAAAATTTGAGAAAAATATTATTAACCGTGCACGTGTTGATTAAGGAATGTTGTCCGGAGTTATCATCCTGCAAATAGCAGGATGTGAACGAAACAAAAGGTGTGATGGTATGAATGTTTGAAATAAAACCTATCTTTCCTAATATAAACACAAACTGGACATTTCTTATCAAACCTAATAACCGTTCTTTTTCACCAACCAACCAACCAAACCAAATAAGATGAATGACTCTACCAGCCAACTCGGCCCTGTTACAGGTGTCGAGCGAATTAGATCTCTTGATGTATTAAGAGGTGTTGCCCTTCTTGGGATTTTACTAATGAATATAACGGGTTTTGGCCTCGTCTTTTGGGCCTATGGAGATCCCACAATACAGGGTGGATCAGATGGTTATAACCTTTATGTCTGGGTAATGAACAACATGTTTTTTGAAGGAACCATGAGAGCTATGTTTTCAATGCTCTTTGGAGTGGGGATGGTACTCATGACCTCAAGAATGATTAAGAAAGGAGGAGGTATTGAAGTAGCAGATATATACTATCGAAGAACCATATGGCTGCTCATCTTTGGAGTAATCCACGGCTATATTATTTTGTGGGTTGGGGATATCCTGTTTGCTTATGGGTTATATGGCCTGTTCCTATTTCCATTTAGAAACACTTCTCCTAAAAAATTGATTATTGCGGCAGGGGTCCTTACACTTATTGGGATCGCTTTAGCAAGTTATGGTTACTCCAAAAATATGAAGCATTTGGAACAATATAATTTAGCTCAGACGTATGAGAATAAAACTGATATCCCCCAGGATATAAAGGCAGGGCAGGAAGCATGGGAGGAATTGGTAACAGAGTTAAAAACTCCTGAAAAGGAGGTACAGGAAAATACAGCCAGCATGCATAAGGGCTATTTTGATATCGTGCTGTTCCTTGCGCCCGTAAATAGGTTAATGCAAAGTACCTTCAATTACGATTATAACCCATGGGATATATTAGCCATGATGTTATTGGGAATTGCGCTATACAAACTAAGAGTAATCACAGCCGAATTAAGCTATAAGTCCTACCTTATTATGATGGTAGTTGGTTACGGAATAGGACTTTCAGTGAATTACTATGAGACCATGATTATTTTAAATGATAATTTCTCAGTTGCCGCATTCCAAAAGGCGGGCCTCACTTATGCTGTAGGACGAATAGCAGTTTCTTTTGGACATATTGGTCTGGTAATGATTTTTTGTAAATTAAACATCATTCTTTTCTTAAAGAACTCACTGGCCGCAGTAGGTCGGATGGCGCTTACCAATTATATTATGCACTCCGTAATTTGTGCCATAATTTTTACCGGGGTAGGCTTTTCTATGTTTGGAAAACTGCAGCGTTATGAATTGTATTATGTAGTTATTTCAATTTGGATCTTTCAGCTGATTGTCAGCCCAATATGGTTAAAGTATTACAGGTTTGGGCCGTTAGAATGGATGTGGAGGTCGCTGACCTACAAACAAATCCAGCCTTTCAAAAGACAAATTACAAACTAATTTGCAGTACCACTTTGTATTAAATAAAGGTGATCATTTATTCCTTCTGAAGCTCCTCATCAATTAATGCAATTATTCCATCAATTTCATTTATGGCAGAAAGGTAAGTGTTGTCTTTTTCTACCATGATCTGCAATAATAAGTAGATAAGGTTTTGAAATTCGACAGAATAAACCTGCTCTGGTTTAATTACTTCATCGGAAACAAAATTTAAGGAAGTAGTTATATTGGGTGCGACATAGTTGATCACTACATCATAATGAATATTCTCCATTCTGTTTATATAATTAAAGCGTTCTTCCAACCATCTAACCCTGTTGATGATGCGTTGGTTCTGCAGGAGCTGAATTTCTCCACTATTTACCATAGTCTCATATATATTGCCTTTTTTGTCGAAATCGGAATAACTAGTAAGTTTTGTGGCTATACTCCCAAGAGTGTCCATTTTAGAACGGTCGTTGGCTAAAATAATTTCCTTAGCATATTCAAATAGGTCCATGTAGTAATTGTTATAAACTATTTGACCCTGAATCAAATCTTTATCTCCAATAATTTGATCTTTGATATTTTTATAAATTCTTATTTCAGCAATTTTTTTTATCCTGTTTTCATTCCAGTTGTCTACCTGAAAAGCCAGGGTTATCCCAATCATTACCAGCAGTATTTCGCCTATGGCATATAACAGGTATTTCTTCAGATTTTTTTCATCAATCAAACGCTGTCTGATTCCTTTAAATAATTTCATTTTTTTTATTATTCAATTATTGGCAGAAAGCAATTCATTATGAATTTATTGCAGTATTTTGGGAAACCAATAGTCTGTTCTAATAGAAAATCCGGCTTATTACGAGTAAGCCGGATTTAATTTTTGTTCTTTGAAATTGGTATAAGCAACGTTCAGATTACCTATTCCTGCCCTGTATCAATATCAATTCCGGCCTCTAATAAAATATTAAAAATAAGTCGGTATTCATCTTCACTAAATTGCCCATCTGCATTAGCCATCTCGCTCAGCATTACTCCAAGTGCGTGTTTCTTATTTTCTGGCATTCCCTTTAGGACATGCATACATTCCTTGGCAGTAATTTTCCTAGCTTCTTCAATCAGAACACGATCAAATTGAAGTATTTGCATCAATTGGGTAAGGAAGTCTATTTCAGACTTACTTACTCTTCCATCTGCCAAAATAACTTCATCAATGGCTTTTACAATGGCCAGTTTTTCAGCTAAATTATATTTCATTTATCTCTTTTTAAGGTAATTTACAGGATGAATTAAAACTATTGAATTCCGTTATACAAGGTAATTAAAAAAAGTGATTTTTGTAAGCTTTTTAACTGGTTTCAGTAAGTAAGATTATTAAAAAGGTTTTGTACCTTATCTCAAAAAAACAGATTGTACAATTCCCACTTATAAATGGTTTCATGCCAATTCATCTATATTCGGTAAACATTACATCTCAGGATTAATAAAGATTGTAAACTTAGGA
>JAHEBI010000166.1 GCA_024642325.1 Eudoraea sp.
ACCATTATTGGCACTAATGAAATAATGGTTATCAACTAAAACTGCAATGTGCTGGTTCTCAATAGTGGGTTCAGAATCTACGCCAACAATATGAATGGTTCCTTCCGGAAAAGCTTTATAGGAATTTTTAAGGATATACGCGCATTCCTGAATATTAAAAGGACTAACGGTGTGCGTGATATCAACAATTTTAGCATCCGAAAGCTCCTTATAAATAGTCCCCTTAAGGGCCCCTACAAAATGGTCTTTATGTCCAAAATCTGTAGTTAAAGTGATGATTGCCATGCAGCACTGTTGATATTTTTTTAATTTTTCAAACCGATTTTTTACTTAAGTTTGTTTGACAAAATTACATGAAAAAAACAGCCTACAGAAATTTATCTCACTGTACACAACAATTAAATAAATCTATTCTTTGAACGAACTTAACTTAGAACTTACCGCAATTAGTCCAAGGGAATTCTTTGGACATCAAAACGAAAACATTAATCTTCTAAAAAAATATTTTCCCAAATTAAAAATAGTGGCCAGGGGTAGTAAAATAACTGTTTTTGGGGATAAACCTCTGTTGGATGAGTTTGACAAACGATTTCAAATGCTCACGACTCATTTTACCAAATACAACACGCTTAATGAAAATGTAATTGAAAGGGTGTTGACCAGCAATGGCAAAGGAGAATATGAATCTTCAGAGAGTAGTGGGGACATTATTGTTCATGGTGTTAGTGGACGATATATTAAAGCAATTACAGCTAACCAAAGAAAATTGGTAGATTCCACAGAAAAAAATGATTTGGTATTTGCCATTGGCCCTGCTGGTACCGGGAAAACCTATACAGGGGTAGCACTAGCGGTCAGGGCTTTGAAGAACAAGGAGGTAAAAAGGATCATTCTAACCAGGCCGGCAGTGGAAGCCGGTGAAAACCTGGGCTTTCTCCCCGGGGACCTTAAAGAAAAACTGGACCCCTATATGCAGCCACTATATGACGCCTTGCGTGACATGATACCTGGCGAAAAGCTTATTCATTATATTGAAAATGGAACCATTCAGATTGCCCCATTGGCTTTTATGCGCGGACGTACCCTGGATCATGCATTTGTTATTCTGGATGAAGCCCAGAATACGACACATGCACAAATGAAAATGTTTCTTACCCGTATGGGAAAGAATGCTAAATTTTTGATTACCGGCGACCCGGGACAAATAGATTTACCCCGCAGGGTGATCTCCGGCCTCAAAGAAGCCCTATTGATCCTTAAAAGTGTACCGGGTATAGAGATGATATATCTGGATGACAAGGATGTGATTCGCCATAGTCTTGTAAAGAAGGTAATAGATGCGTATAAGGATATAGAGCATCAAAACTAATAGAAAAGTATGGCTGAGACAATCATGGCTACTGATTTTAATTTTCCCGGTCAGATAGGCTATTATAAGGGGAAAGTCAGGGAAGTATATCATTTGGAGAGCGATTTACTCATTATGATAGCAACAGATCGGTTATCTGCTTTTGATGTGGTAATGCCCAAGGGTATTCCATATAAGGGTCAGATATTAAACCAGATTGCCACCAAAATGATGAGGGCCACTTCAGATATAGTTCCCAATTGGTTAGTGGCCACTCCGGATCCAAACGTGGCCATAGGCCAGGCCTGCGAACCATTTAAAGTGGAAATGGTAATCCGCGGCTATCTTTCCGGCCATGCCGCCAGGGAATACAAAGCCGGTAAAAGAATACTCTGCGGTGTTGCGATGCCCGATGGCATGATTGAAAATGACAGGTTTGATGAACCAATTATAACCCCGGCTACCAAGGCCGATGAAGGAAACCACGATGAAGACATTTCCGGAGAAGATATCATAAAACGTGGAATTGTATCAGAAAAGGATTATGGAATCCTGGAAAATTATACCAGAAAGTTATTTAAAAGAGGTACGGAGATAGCAAAAGAAAGAGGTTTAATCCTCGTTGATACCAAATACGAATTCGGGAAAAATAAACATGGTGAAATTCTTTTGATTGATGAAATTCACACCCCTGATTCATCCCGCTATTTTTATGCGGAGGGATATGAAGACAGACAGAGCAGGGGAGAAGGGCAAAAACAACTTTCCAAGGAATTTGTGCGTCAGTGGTTAATTAGCAATGGTTTTCAGGGGCTGGAAGGACAAACGGTTCCCGTAATGTCCGATGAATATATTAAAGAAGTCTCTGAGCGCTATATAGAATTATATCAAAATATTACCGGCGAACTTTTTGTAAAGGCCGACCTTTCTGATATTCAGCAACGAATTGAGGATAACATCCTGAATTACCTGGAAAAGGCAAAATAACCCCTGATTTCTTTTAGCTGCAGTTTATCTTTAATTAACAATCAAAATTTCTTTAAAGGGATACTGTTTTTACGAAATTAATTTTAAAAATATTCGGGCAATGAATGCCAATCTATGCAGTTGTACACATCAATTGGAATTACCTTTTCTGCGAGAATTCCACCATGCTTGTCAAAACGTGCTAACAGATCGGTTTTAAAATTTTGATCATTTTGCGACCCAGTAAATCCTGCTTCATCCTGTTGCAACTTTGCCCATCCTGCCAAATAACTGTCAAGTAGTTTATTCTTCTTTCTAATTCCTTCGAATTCTTCTCAATCCAAATCCCTTGGAATAGGTTGTTTTCCATGTTCTATAACCATTACAGGTAGCCTACTTCTATATTGTCATTCCATGCCATTTGATGTTCCTTTTTCTAAATACACCGTTGTACTAGTTACCTTCCTCATAATTAATTCACATATTCTTTAGTCGTATCCCAAACTCGGTTACTCTGTCCCAATTGGTATATTCAATTTCTGCACTGGTGTTAGTTGGCCCCTTAGTCATCCACATAATAAATTGAATCATGACTCTATCAAAAAACGGGTATTTTTTATAGTCTAGCTTTCCGGCAAATACTTCAACAATTGTAGGTGTCCAATCAATGGTTTTAAAAAACTTTATCACATATGGGTTTGTCTTAGGTGTACTTTTTTCGGGTTTTCTTGCAACCAGATTTACAGAAAAGAAAGCCGTTTTTATGGAATCAAGTTGTTTTTTATTAGTATTTATAAAATCAATTATTTTTTTATTATGAACGCCGTATCTAATACTAGCCCCTATAATAAGCCTGTCATAATAGGTTACATCATCATTAAAATCATCAATTGAGACAAGTTCAACGTTTTGGTTGTATTGATGAAATACATCTCTAAGTTTATTGCAAATTTTTAAAGTTTGTCCATCTACAGATGAATATATTATTACAGTTTTAACTTTCATCTAATTATAATTAAAGATCAAAATATAGGTTTTATTAAACGTTTAGTATATGAGCCATTTTAATGGCTTAGATAAATTATTACCTTTCGTTATATTATTTTGAGACACTCATTTTCTTTACCATACCAGTTCACCACTCCAATTTCATTCATGCCATGAATAATCTTGTTTATTGTATTCTGAACAGTTCAGTTTCAATGATTTTAATAAGTGAATCAGCCATTGGAATATATTCCAACAATTTCATATTCATCTCAACCTGCGTGTGATAAGCATTGTGCTTTAGCAACGCAACTAATTCCTCATCCATTACCAATTTGGCGCGATCTAACGTAATATTTTTATTCAATAATCGGTAATCATCTCCAAAAAACTGTGCTTTTGGGGAACCGGAAGAATATGATAGTGCTTTAAATTCAATTTTCTTAATTCCTACATCATAAGATGTAAACACCCTGACATCATTGTCAAAATTGGATTTATAATTATCAAGTTCTTTTTTGATCCTAACTGATTGAATCAAAGATAATTTCCCTGATCCGATAATTTCTGTGTAGGTTGGGTAAACTGGTGTATAATCCAAAATGTAACCAGAAGTAATAAGCCAATAGATGAGTTGATCATCATTTACGGGCATGTCTGGATCATTTAGAAACATCAATACCGAGTCCACATTTGCTTTTCGTGATTTTAGCCAATCAATGGATTCATTGTACCCCTTAATATCTGCTTTCAGGTCTTCGATTAAATTCGTTAGGATAACGGTTTCTTCAATTATATCTTTCCTATGTTCATTCCAATTGTTTAATGTAAATGCACCTAAAATACCAATCATGATAACAATAATCTCGAGAAGATACTCTACCCATTTCTGTTTTAATGTTTCGATAATTTTTTTCATAAAATAATGATCGTCAACGTAGTTTTAATGAAGGCTAACAATTGTATATAGTAACAAGTTACCATATTTCTATTTTTGAATTACTAATCCAAAGGATTTTTAATGTCTTTAAACGTAGTAGTGGCCACATTGGTTTATATTTCCGTAGTCTTGCTTGATTTATGACTCCGATTTAACTGTATCCGCCTTAGCTCTGCTGCTAATTCCAGGAGATAGGTCACAAAACTATGACGTAACACATGTGGGACGAATGTTTGTCCTATTCCTGCTTTTATAGCCTGTTTGAAATAGGAATTGGTTACACCCCTATGGATGAGTTTTTGAAGAAAGACTCATATATCACTTTCGTTAATCCCATTCAACTCTTTATCCTTAAAATAATTGATGAACATTTCAAAAAATGAAAATGTTGCCCCTAGGTTGTAACTGAAAAAAAATGGCAGTCACATTTTTGTGCAACTGCCAAATTTACTAGTAGCGAGAGGGAGACTTGAACTCCCGACCTCAGGGTTATGAATCCTGCGCTCTAACCACCTGAGCTACCTCGCCAAAGGTTTTAAAATGGCTGCAAATATAAAGGTTAATTTCTTGTTCGTCAAAATTCATTCGTCAAAATTATTATCACAGTTTTATTTTTTTATCATATATAAATATATATATTGTCCAAAATAAATATGTTGTTGAATGAGTGATAAAATTAAATACGAGATTGAGTTTGTAATACAGTCTTCGCCCCAGTTGTTATACCAATATCTATCCACGCCGTCCGGGCTTTCTGAATGGTTTGCAGACAATGTGAATTCCCGTGGCGAAATTTTCAATTTTATGTGGGACGGCTCTGAGGAGCAGGCAAAATTATTAAAAAAGAAAAGTGACGAGTTTATAAAGTTTACATGGGCGGAAAATGATGATGACAGTTTTTTTGAGATGCGGATTATTGTAGATGAAATCACCAAGGATGTATCTCTTTTTATAATTGATTTTGCAGAAGAGGATGAAATTGAGGAGGCAAAAATGTTATGGACCAACCAGGTATCAGATCTCAAACAAGTATTGGGTTCCAAGTAATATAAAATTAATATTAGCAGTATATTTGGCCTTGATTTTTCAGGGCTTTTTTTATGGTTAATTACAATGGTCAACTTTTAGAGAAGGATTCATTCTATCTCAATGGCAACAACAGGGGATTCCTTTATGGCGATGCTCTTTTTGAAAACCTTCGGGTAGTCAACAGAAAGGTTATTTTTTGGGAAGACCATTATTTAAGGCTTATGTCTTCTATGCGCGTATTGCGAATGGAGATTCCCATGTCATTTACGATGGAGTTTTTGGAGGAGGAAATATTAAGGCTGACCTCAAATAACAGCGATGAAAACCCAACCAGGATAAGGATAACAATCTTCAGGAATAATGGGGGCTATTACAAACCCGAAGGAAATGAAATATCCTATCTTATTGAAGCCGAATTTTTGGCTGATTCCTACTATATTCTAAATGAGGGTAGTTATGAGGTGGAATTGTTTAAGGATTTTACCTTAAGCAAAAACATGTTATCCAATCATAAAACAACCAACAGGATCCTCAATGTTGTTGGCAGTATTTATGCCAGTGAAAATGGCTATGATAATTGCCTGTTGCTAAATGATTCCAAATCGGTGACTGAGGCACTTGACGGAAATATTTTCCTGGTAAAGGGTAATATCTTAAAGACCCCACCGCTGGAAGATGGATGTATTAAGGGGATTGTACGGAAAAAAATACTGGAGATCGTTAAAAACCTTAAAACCTATGAATTCCAGGTAAAATCAATTTCCCCATTTGAACTTCAACAGGCCGATGAATTATTTATTACAAATAGTATAAAAGGCATACAACCCATATCAAAATACCGTAAGAAGGATTTTAGTAGTATAGTGGCTAAGGATATTCTAGGTAAATTGAATGCCGCCGCCAGGCTTAGTTAA
>JAHEBI010000167.1:0-1686 GCA_024642325.1 Eudoraea sp.
ATAATTACCAATACTTCATCTGATTTATCATCATTCCATTTATAAAATGCTATAAGATTATAGTTGTCTATCTGGCAGAACCTGATATTGTTAGTTTGCTGTAAAGCCCTATGATTTTTCCTTGCCTGGTTAAGTCTGGTAATGATGAGTGTCAGTTTGTTTTTAATTGACCAATCCCAAAACTTCACTTCATATTTTTCTGAATTCAAATACTCTTCTTTTCCCGGCATTGCATCAGAAATCATATATTCAAAAACAGGTCCGTATATCCCAATATTGCCACATAAAGTTGCAGCCAGGGCATAACGTGTAATATGCATGGCCTCATTGGCTCCCTGCAGATGATATGGGTTAATATCGGGCGTATTCGGCCAAAAATTAGGACGGTAATACTCCTTCATCTCTGTTTGGGTAAGTTCCAGCATATATTCTATAAGCTCATGCTTGTGTACGCGCCACGTAAAATAGGTATATGATTGTGAAAATCCCTGCTTGGCCAACTGCTGCATTACCTTGGGCCTGGAAAAGGCTTCCGCCAGGAAAAGCACATCCGGATGTTTCTTTTTAACCTCTGAAATTAACCAATTCCAAAAATAGTAGGGTTTGGTATGAGGATTATCTACCCGAAATATTTGTACCCCAAGTCCAACCCATTTTAAGGTTACAGCCAGCAGTTCTGACCAAAGTTCCTTATATGCGCTCGATTCAAAATAGAAGTTAACAATATCCTGATATTTCTTGGGAGGATTCTCTGCATATTGCATAGTCCCGTCCGGCCTTTTTCTAAACCATTCCGGGTTACTGGATATGTATGGATGATCGGGAGCTGCCTGAAATGCTAAATCCAGCGCAATTTCCAAATCAAGTTCTTTAGCTTTTTTTATTAGATTTTTAAGATCCTGCTCGGTCCCTAACTCCGGGTGAATTTCCTTATGCCCTCCTAGTCTGGAGCCAATTGCCCAGGGTACTCCGGAATCGCCTTCCTCCGCATTTGTAGCATTGTTTTTTCCCTTCCGGTTTACTTCACCAATAGGGTGTATAGGAGGAAAATATAGCACATCGAAGCCCATATCGGCTATTTTTGGCAGTATACGCTCACAATCACTAAAAGTACCATGCTTCCCATTCACAGGGGAAGACGACCTTGGAAAAAATTCGTACCAGGTGCTAAAGTTTGCCTTATACCTATCCACATAAACCTGGAGTTCCTCGCTGGTATTGGCTAAAACGCGATTTGGATTTTTAACAAATAGATTATGTAATTTATCTGAAACCGCTTGTTTAATGGCATTTTCATATAATTCTTTATTCTGAAAAGATTCAATCAACTCATTTATATACTGGCTGTCAGCAGAACTTATCTTATTGGCCAGGGCTTTTAAATGTTGAACCCCGTCTAAAAGTTCACTACTCACATGCTGTTTGTCCTTTAATTTAGCTGCAATACCATGCTGCCAGTTTTGTGCATGATCCACCCAGGCAACAATTCGGTAATCATAAAAGCCCTGCTTAAGTACTTTAAAGGTAGCCCTGTGCACATCATCACCCAGATGATCCATGCGTATGGCGTTGAAAGATTTCTCACCTGAGTGCTTGAATTGAAGCTCTGCCTGTATGGTATCGTGCCCGTCTCCTAAAACATCTGCGTAAACCGTCACGGTATCTCCAACTACTCGCTTAATAAAA
>JAHEBI010000167.1:1716-6175 GCA_024642325.1 Eudoraea sp.
CCACAGTGGAGCTGAGGAGTAATATTTTCAATTACAACACGTTGTTGTCTTAACTTCATAATTACTTACTTGGGTTTCGTTAAAAATAGGAAATTATCTGAAATACAATAGCCCAAAGTTCCAAATATTGCGGAATTACAAAATAATCCAATTGACTTTGTCTATTTTTGGAACGCTTTTTGTTTCATTGCTTATAGAATCTGTTAAATTCTTAATTGGAAAAAAACGTAATCAAAATAATAATCATTAAACATTTACTATTATGAAACAAATCAAACTACTATTTGGCGCAATTTTAGCCTTGATTATTTTGTCCTGTGAAGGACCTACAGGACCCCCGGGACCCCCTGGTTTTGATGGGTTTGACGGACAGGACGGCATTAATATTCTGGGACAGGTCCTGGAGATTGAAGGCACCTTTAGTCCAGGAAATTTTTACTCTCTATTATATGAATTCCCACAAACCGTGGAGGTTTTTGAATCGGATGTAGTTTTGGTTTACCTCCTTTGGGATGTCGTGGAAGACAGTAATGGTGACCCTTTAGATATCTGGCGTTTATTACCACAAACACGTATTTTAGATCAGGGGTTGCTGCAATATAATTATGACTTTACATTCCTGGACGTAAGTATCTTTTTAGAATCCGATTTTGACCTTGGCACCCTAAACCCGGCAGATACAGACAATCAAGTGTTCAGGATTGCAATTGTACCGGCAGAGTTTGCCCAAACCTCTAAAATAGACACCTCCAATATTCAGGCAGTTATGAGTAGTTTAAATATAAGGGAAATAGATGTTAACAGAATTCAGTTGGATTAGCATAAACTAACTAAAGAAAATTATCCCTGCAATATCATATATTATAGCAGGGATTTTTTTTATGAAGTTATTCTTAACTTTGAATGGCTATAAGTCAAACCCGTTAAAAAAATTAAAAATGACAAGATTATTAAGTTTGAAAACCTATATCTGTATATTACTTTTAATGGCTGTGGGATGTAAAGGGGTTTCACAGGAAAAAGAAGAAGCAACTGTAAATGAGGAAGAACAAACCGAGACCTTTCAGGTTGTTAAATCTGAGGAAGAATGGCATAAGGAGCTTACGGATATTCAATATTATGTTCTTAGAAAAGCAGGTACCGAAAACCCTGGATCCAGCGACTTATTAAATAATAAAATGGCAGGCACTTATGTGTGCGCCGGTTGTGGAACTGCTTTATTTAGCAGTGCATACAAATTTGATTCAGGCACGGGCTGGCCAAGTTTCGACAGGGAAATTGAGGGCAATGTAGCCTTTGACGTAGATTATAAAATTGGGTATAAAAGAACAGAAGAACATTGTGCAGTTTGCGGTGGTCATCTTGGCCATGTCTTTGATGATGGCCCCAGAGAAACCACGGGGCAAAGACATTGCATAAATGGAGCCGCCTTGCGTTTTGTGCCTTCTGAGCAATAAACCTCAGTAGAAAGATTTATGTATAACATAAGGTTTTATTTGAAGCAAAGTACCATATGGATGTACATGCAGATTACCTGAAAAGTGTACTATTTGAATCCCGTCGCTATAAATCTCTGGGCGACAAAACCTTTGAACAACTCGATGACTCAGACATTCACCGGAGCTTTGAGAGTTCCGGAAACAGTATTGCTGTAATAGTAAAACATCTATCGGGTAATATGCTCAGCAGGTGGACCAACTTCCTTACCGAAGATGGTGAAAAAACCTATAGGGACAGGGATTCTGAATTTGAAACTTCATACATCACAAAAAAGGAGATGATTAATGCCTGGGAAAAAGGATGGAATTGCTATTTTAATGCTATTCAAGAGATACATCCGGGGAATCTAAAGAATACCATCAAAATCAGGAGTGAACAGCACACTCTTACACAGGCCATAAACAGGCAGTTAACCCATTATTCCTACCATATAGGACAAATAGTACTGCTCGGCAAGGCTGTAAAAGGCGGAAAATGGATATCTCTTTCTATTCCCAAAGGACAATCAAAGGCCTTTAATAAGGCAAAATTCAAGGATTAATTTAAGAAATTTTATTAAGTTCCAAAGCTTTCCATTTGGTTTTGTAACTTTGCGTCCTCATAAATTTGAATCACAAAAAATACTGGAATGGGCAAATTTGATATTATTGTTTTAGGGAGTGGACCCGGTGGTTATGTAACCGCAATTAGAGCGTCACAACTTGGATTTAAAACCGCTATTATAGAAAAAGAGAATCTGGGTGGCGTATGTTTAAATTGGGGATGTATCCCAACTAAAGCTTTATTAAAATCGGCTCAGGTATTTGAATATTTACAACATGCAGCTGACTATGGTCTCAAAGCAGATGGTGTGGATAAAGATTTTGATGCGGTTGTAAAAAGAAGCAGAAACGTGGCCGATGGAATGAGCAAAGGGGTTCAATTTCTGATGAAGAAAAATAAAATTGAAGTCATCAATGGTTTTGGAAAATTGGTTCCCGGAAAGAAGGTAGTAGTTACAGATGCCGAAGGTAAAGATACCGAGTATAGCGCAGAGCATATTATTATTGCCACAGGAGCCAGAAGCAGAGAATTACCTGCTTTACCTCAGGATGGAAAAAAAATCATTGGTTACCGGGAGGCAATGACTCTGGAGAAACAGCCTAAGAAGATGATAGTTGTTGGCAGCGGTGCAATAGGAATTGAATTTGCCTATTTCTATAATGCCATGGGTACCGAAGTAACTGTAGTAGAATTTTTGCCCAATATTGTTCCTGTAGAAGATGAAGACGTTTCAAAACAACTTGAACGCAGTTTTAAAAAAGCAGGGGTAAAAATTAAAACATCTGCAGAGGTCACCCATGTTGACACCTCCGGAGATACTGTAAAAGCTACTGTAAAAACGGCTAAAGGAGAAGAAATACTGGAAGCAGATATCGTACTTTCGGCGGTTGGAATTAAAACAAATATTGAGAATATCGGACTGGAAGAAGTTGGTATTGCAACCGACAGAGATAAAATACTGGTAAATGATTTCTATTTAACAAACATACCTGGCTATTATGCTATTGGCGATGTTACCGCCGGACAGGCCCTGGCGCATGTTGCTTCTGCCGAAGGCATCCTTTGTGTGGAAAAAATAGCAGGAATGCATGTAGAACCATTGGATTATGGGAATATTCCGGGTTGTACGTACTGCATGCCGGAAATAGCTTCAGTCGGCCTCACCGAGAAACAAGCTATAGAAAAAGGATATGAACTAAAAATTGGAAAATTCCCTTTCTCGGCAAGTGGCAAGGCAAAAGCATCAGGTAATGCCGATGGTTTTGTAAAAGTAATCTTTGATGCAAAATACGGTGAATGGCTGGGATGCCATATGATTGGCGCAGGAGTAACAGATATGATAGCCGAGGCTGTCGTTGCACGTAAATTGGAGACAACAGGGCACGAAATTCTGAAGGCAGTACACCCGCACCCTACAATGAGTGAAGCGGTAATGGAAGCAGTTGCAGAAGCATATGGCGAAGTGATACACCTCTAACCTCATTAATTAAATTATAATGCTTAAAATTTTTCGACTTAGCGCAATCCTGGAAGGTATCTCCTATTTGCTTTTATTTAGTTTTAGTATGCCCCTGAAGTATTGGGCGAATATTACTGAACCTAATGTATATATTGGTTATGTACATGGTTTTTTATTCATAGCCTATATGGTTTTTACCATTATGTTTTCAATGGAACGAAAAATTGCTCCAAAAAAAACCACCTTCCTGGTTCTGGCTTCACTTCTGCCTTTTGGCACTTTCTATTTGGACAGGAAATACCTTAAACCACTTTCAGCCTTATAAAAAACTGCGGATTGCCAACTCATAGCTTTGCAAACCAAAACCCAATATGACGCCCTTGGCCCCGGACGAGATATAGGAAACATGCCTAAAATCTTCACGTTTATGAGTGTTGGAAATATGAACCTCTACAACCGGAGTATTAATGGCCTTAACAACATCTCCCAATCCCACGGAAGTGTGAGTATAGCTCGCGGCATTTAAGACTATCCCGTCGTAAGAAAAGCCCACCTCCTGAATTTTATCTATTAGTTCTCCTTCAATATTGGACTGGTAATACTCCAATTCCAAATCCTTGAATTTAGCTTGCAAATCAGAAAAGTACGATTCAAAAGATTTGCCTCCATAAATCTCAGGTTCTCTTTTCCCCAGAAGGTTAAGATTTGGCCCATTTATAATTATAATTTTCATAGGGATAAAAGTAATAAAATGTGAATTGCAAAAAAAGTGACAGCTATTCCCCCATTTTTGAAAAAAGTTTTGACCAATTAATCCTATTAATCATTGACCCATCAATAATCAATGTCGGGATCAACAGGCCTAGTTTTATATATGGGCATTGAAAATAAAGACAGAAAAAACCAAGAAAACAAAAATAAAATTCATTTTTTTTCATATTTGAGGTATCCGGGAAT
>JAHEBI010000168.1 GCA_024642325.1 Eudoraea sp.
ACTCCTTTAAGGGTAGTGTCTGGAGTTTCCAAATCAAAAATGTAGGCGCCATGTGTTATTTTTAAATTTCGGATACAATAATCCGAATTATCTTCTATTCCATAAGTTATTCCATTTAGAGGAAGCCCATTTCTAATAAACAATTTCCCATTGGGTTTGAGTTTTTCAACAAATTGTCCAAAAGATTTTCTTAGTTCATTACTGTCACCATAAATATCCAAATGATCAGCATCCATAGAGGTAATGCATGCAATATCAGGCGATAATTGTAAAAATGAGCGATCGTATTCATCGGCTTCCACAACGGAATAGTCACTCCCTTCGAACCAAAAATTACTATTAAAATCTTCTGATATACCTCCAAGAAATGCAGTAATTGGTGTCCCTGTATCCTTTAATAAATGTGCGAGGATGCTACTTGTCGTCGTTTTTCCATGAGTTCCTGCAACTGCAAAACAAAAAGTATTCCTTGTAATAATTCCCAATACCTCCGAACGTTTTTTTATTTCAAAACCTCCCGAGGTAAAATAATTGTATTCTTTGTGGTCAGAAGGAACTGCAGGTGTAAATACAACCAAGGTATTACCGGGGTTTTTGTATTGTTCAGGGATTTTAGAAAGATCATCCTCATAATGTACCTCAATCCCCAGTTCAGAAATCTTCCTGGTCAACGGTGTCTCCGTTTTGTCATAACCTGCGACATTCTTCTTTAACATCTTAAAATATTGCGCCAGGGCAGACATACCAATCCCTCCTATACCTATAAAATAAACGTTATGTATATCTTTTAGCGTCATATTACATTTTCAACAGATGTTCTATTTCATCTACAATATTTTTAGTAGCATCCGGCAGTGCCATAGCCCTGATATTGTCCCCCAATAATCTCTTACTATCCTCTGATTTAAAGAGATCTGAAAAAACAATTTCAAATTTGCCCTCCAGGTCCTTTTCTTCCACCATTAATGCAGCTTCCTTTAGAACAAGACTCCTTGCATTTTTGGATTGATGATCTTCTGCTACATTAGGTGAAGGAATAAAAATAACCGGTTTCCCCACAATGCATAATTCCGAAACAGAACTGGCCCCTGCTCTTGAAATTATGATATCTGCAGCGGAATACGCAAAATTCATTTTATTCAAAAAGTCATATACTTTAACATCATCCGAATGATATTTTTTATATTCTTCATAATATACCCGACCACATTGCCAAATAAGTTGAATCCCCAACTGTGAAAAGAAATCCAATTCATTTTCTATGAGTTGATTAATCCTCCGGGCGCCCAGACTTCCTCCCAGGACAAGCAAAGTTGGTTTTTCCGAATCCATGCCAAAGTATTCATAGGCGTCTTTAGCATGTTTTACCGGCTGTATTAAATCTGATCTTACCGGATTTCCGGTTTTTACAATTTTATCCGAAGGGAAAAACCTTTCCATATCGTCATAGGCAACACAAATTTTTGATACATGACCAGCTAATAATTTATTAGTGATCCCGGCATATGAGTTCTGTTCCTGGATTACACAGGGAATTCCTTTCCTGGAAGCCATTTTCAATACAGGTCCACTGGCAAATCCTCCAGTGCCTATAACCAGATGCGGCTTAAATTTCGCTACTATTTTTCCTGCACTTATCAAACTACTTATTAGTTTAAATGGGAACATTAAATTTTTTAATGTTAACTTTCTTTGTATTCCACTAATCCATAAACCCTTAATCTGGTAACCTGCATTAGGTACTTTTTCCATCTCCATCCTGTCTTTTGCACCTACAAATAAAAATGTTGCATCCGGATGTCTTCTTTTTAATTCATCGGCTATGGCTATTGCCGGATAAATATGCCCCCCTGTTCCACCACCAGATAAAATAAACCTATAGTTGTCCACTTAGCACTTCTAATGGGTTTGCATCATCCATATTGGACTTTTTAACATCCAAAGGTTTAAATTTCCTGCTTGCACTCAGCACTATCCCAATAGCCAGGCAAGTCATCCAAATAGATGTACCTCCGCTACTAATTAATGGTAAGGTCTGCCCGGTTACAGGAAATAATTCAACAGCAACTGCCATATTAATAAGTGCCTGGAAAACGATGGGTAAGCCAACGCCTACCACTAATAATTTGCCAAACACCGTTTCATTAGCATTCGCAACCACAACAATTCTGAATAACAACAACAGGTAAAAGAACATCAGTACGAATCCGCCTACCAGACCATACTCTTCAATAATAATGGCATAAATAAAATCTGATGAACTTTGAGGGAGGAAATTCTTCATTACACTTTTCCCTGCTCCATTCCCAACAATTCCTCCGCTTGCAATAGCTATTTTTGCCTTTTCTATCTGATAATCCGACTCTGTATCTGCCGGATCCCAAAAACTCTCAACTCTATTAATCCATGTATCCACTCTATTCGGGAAAATATCCGGATAAGCTTTAGCTAAAAGAATAAAAACAGTAAGTATTAACAAGCCTGCACCTAATATTCCTGAAAGGTATTTTATGGGATACCCGCCTAAAAAACATAACATCAGCACCATAAAGAAAAGAATGGCCGCTGTGGAGAAATTGGCTGGCAATATTAAAATGGTGACAACAAAAACAGGAAGCCACAAGGGCACTATGCTTTCGCTAAAAGTGATTGATTTATCTTTAATCCTTGTCAGGTATCTCGCTATGTATATCATTAAGACTACAGCTGCGAGATTAGAGGTCTGAAATGTTATTCCTACCAATGGAAGACGTATCCATCTACTGGCATTGGCCCCATCAATTGTAGTGCCCTGAGCCAGTGTATACACCAATAGGACCAGCACAATAGGAAGTGCTATTATAGACAAACCTTTAAAAAAATGTGTAGGAATTCTATGAACCCCATAGATGATGCCAAATCCCAAAAACAGTAACATCCCATGCTTCACCAAATGACCAATTGTAGTGCCGTTTCCAACTACATAAACCAAATTACTGCTGGCACTGTAAACAGGTAAAAAGGAAAAAAGAGCCAGCAAGGCAACAACGCCCCAAATAGCTTTATCTCCCTTTATATTTCTTAAAAACCCTGTCATTTTTACAAGTTTTTTATCGCTTCCTTAAATTGATTTCCCCTGTCTTCATAATTTTTAAAAAGATCAAAACTGGCACAAGCCGGAGATAATAAAACAGTATCACCACGTTCTGCAATTTTATAGGCTACTTTAATCGCTTCACTCATAGCATAAGTTTCCACAATTAAATCTATCACATTTCCAAAAGCATCTTTAATTCTGGAGTTATCCATCCCCAGGCATATGATAGCTTTTACCTTTTCCCTTACCAAGGGCATTAAAACCTTATAATCATTCCCCTTATCTATCCCGCCCACAATCCATACTATTGGGGTACTCACACTTTCCAGGGCGTAATAAGTGGCATTTACATTGGTGGCCTTTGAATCATTGATATATTGTACATGATGAATTTTCAACACTTTCTCCAGGCGATGTGCAGCTCCCTGAAAATTCTGAATGCTATCCCGGATAGTTTCTTTTCGAATACCTACCAATTTTGCAACAGTTGATGCTGCCATTGTATTTTTAAGGTTGTGTAAACCTTCTAATGCCAAAGAATCTGTTTCCATTTCAATTTTTCTATTTTCTGTCCTAATTAATATTTTGTCATTCTCCAACCATGCCCCTTCATTAATTTTTTTAGCTATTGTAAAAGGCAATAATTTTGATTTTATCGGGTTTGTCTCCAGCCATTTTACTATTACATCATCATCTCCGTCATATATCAAAAAGTCTCTATCATTCTGGTTTTCCACAATCCTGAATTTTGAAGCCACATAGTTTTCAAAAGAATGATCATATCTGTCCAAATGGTCCGGCGTAATATTTGTTATTACGGCTATGTTTGGTCTGAAATCTACAATTCCATCTAACTGAAAACTGCTTATTTCGAGCACATAGAAATCATAGTCACATTCCGCAACCATTTTAGCAAAACTGTCGCCAATATTACCTGCCATCCCAACGCTTAAGCCTCCGTTTTTCAATATATGATAGGTAAGCATTGTAGTGGTTGTTTTACCATTACTCCCCGTAATTCCTATTATGGTGGCGTCAGTATGCTTTGCCGCGAACTCAATCTCGGATATAACCGGAATACCCTTATCCTTCAGTTTTTTAACCAGAGGCACCGTATCGGGAATCCCGGGACTTTTCATTACGAAATCAGCATTGAGAATTTTTTCTTCAGAATGCTGTTCTTCCTCCCAATCAATCCCAAAATGTTCAAGAACGTCTTTATAATTTTTTTTGATCCTACCCTTATCCGAGACAAAAACCAGGTACCCCTTTTTTTTTGCCAGAATGGCCGTTCCAACTCCACTTTCACCTGCGCCGAGTACAACCAATAATTTCATCATCTCACCTTAAGAGTCACAATTGTAATTATGGCTAATAATATTCCTATAATCCAAAACCTTGTCACTATTTTACTTTCGTGATATCCCTTTTTCTGATAATGATGGTGTAAGGGTGCCATTAAAAAAATACGTTTGCCCTCACCATATCTGTTTTTGGTGAATTTGAAATATCCCACCTGCAACATGACAGAAATGGACTCGGCAAAAAATATTCCACACAGAATTGGAATCAACAATTCCTTTCTTACAATTAACGCGATAACCGCTATGACCCCTCCTATTGTAAGGCTTCCCGTATCACCCATAAAAACCTGTGCGGGAAAAGCGTTATACCATAAAAAACCTACCAATGCCCCTACAAAAGCCGCAATAAATATCAAAAGTTCACCGGCTTTGGGAATGTACATGATATCGAGATATTCGGAAAAAATGATATTACCTGATACCCAGGCAAAAATCCCAAGAGTAAGTACTATTATCGCAGATGAACCAGCTGCCAAACCATCTATTCCATCCGTGAGATTAGCTCCATTGGAAACCGCAGTAACTATTAAGATGACAATAGGTATAAAAATCAGCCATGCATATTTTGCTGCATTTTCACCGGCCCATAAAATCATGTTACTGTAATCCAGTTCGTTATTCTTAAAAAACGGCACGGTCGTCATTGTGGATTTTATATCTCCTCCGTTAATCTTTTCAACTCTATATTGCTCAGTAATTATTGTATTGGTCCTTTCACGCATTGTTACTTCCGGATGGAAATACAGCGTACTACCTACAATTAGCCCAAGTACCACCTGACCTATTATTTTAAACCTGCCCTTGAGTCCTTTTTTGTCCTTTTTAAATATTTTGATGTAGTCATCCACAAATCCGATAATACCCATCCATATAATAGTAACTATCAATAAAATGACATAGATATTCATTAAATCAGCGAACAATAAGACAGGAATTAAGGTGGACATTATAATAATCAATCCGCCCATGGTAGGAGTACCGGTTTTTTGCTGTTGTCCTTCAAGTCCCAGATCACGTATGGTTTCTCCTATTTGTTTACGCTTGAGAAAAAGAATAATTCGCTTGCCGTAAACTGTCGCCAATAGCAGAGAAAGTAATACCGCCATTGCCGCCCGGAATGTCTGAAACTGGAACAGACTTGCTCCTGGCAGCTGGTATTGCTTTTCTAAATATTCAAACAGATAATACAGCATATTATGTAATCTATTTTTGTTATTTATTCAAACTGGTTAGCACTTCTTTTACAATTTTAAAATCATCAAAATCCACACGCTTACCATTTGTTTCCTGGTAAGTTTCATGGCCTTTCCCAGCAAGCAGAATAATATCATTAGGCACTGCCAACTGACAGGCCGTCCTTATAGCCTGATTTCGATTTTCAATGGACAAAACTTTTTTGATATTTTGTGGCTCCACACCGGATTCCATCTCTTCAATGATTAGTTGAGGTGGTTCAGATCTCGGGTTATCTGATGTGAAAATCACTTTATTACTCATCGCGGTAGCGATATGACCCATTACCGGACGCTTAGACTTGTCACGATCACCACCACACCCCACTACGGTGATGACGTTTTCATTTCCAGTCCTCAATGCATTGATTGTCTCAAGTACATTTTTTAAGGCGTCCGGCGTATGGGCATAATCAACAATTGCAGTAATTCTTTCTTTAGATATAAAATATTGAAACCTGCCGTCTACA
>JAHEBI010000002.1 GCA_024642325.1 Eudoraea sp.
GAATCTATTGGGACAGACGGGGCATATTTTGTGGAGGCGAGATATAGCCTGCCTTCATGCCTGATCAACAGTGAAAACAATAAGTTCCTGTCCAGAATGCTGGTAGGTATTCGTTGATCTGAGGAAAAGTTGGGGTCAGGAGTGTAAATACCCGATCCGGGAACTTCCTCGGCTAAATTGGAAAATTTAGTATCAATAACTTTATCATCTTCATATTCTTCATAAAGGATTAAAACACTTTCTGCTGAGGTTGGGGAATTATCAGTAAAAAAATCACTGCTTAAGGATAACTTTACCTCTACCGGAATATAGGGCTCATCAATATCAACACGTATCAATGCATCCACTATCAGCCTGGGTTCCTCGGAAGGGACCTCTACTTCTATAACATCTTCACAAGCCAGGCTTATGGCAATAACTGCAAGAAGATAGATGTATTTTCTCATAGTATCGATTAAAATTTAAAATTATAGGTTACAGAGGGTACTATTCCGAATATGGATGTACGTACGGCCTCATTAGACCCCGTATCAGGATTTTCCCTAAAATTTATTGATGCTGCATTCATTCTGTTATAAACATTGTAAATACTAAATACCCATTCGGACTGCCATCTCCTGTTTTGATTTTTCTTTGGGGTTAAAGTTGCAGAGATGTCAAGCCGGTGGTAGTCTGGCAGACGCTCCTTGTTCCGCAATCCATAATAGGGGACGACAATACCCTGAAACTCAAACTGCCCGATGGGGTAATTGGTGGGTTGGCCGGTTTGATAAACAAAATTGCTGTTGAAAGTCCATTTCTTATTTAGCGTATAACTTCCGTAAACAGAAAAATCGTGGGTTTTATCATAAGGTGTGCTATACCATTCGCCCAGATTTATCCCTGTTTCCTTATTGGATCTACCATTATCTTCTATAGGTGGCCTACCGGGAGTTCTCTGTTCAGAACGCGATAAAGTATAAGCCAGCCAGCCCTGAAATTTCCCTTGATTCTTTCTAAACAATAATTCAAGACCATAAGCCCGGGCCTGACCGTTTAAAATTACCTGTTCTATGGCATTATTGGCAATGAGGTTGGCCCCGTCTATATAATCTATTCTATTCTGTATGTCTTTATAAAAAACCTCGGTCTCCAGGGAATAATCCCCATCTTCTATATCTCTGAAATACCCCAGAGCAAATTGATCCAGTAGCTGTGGTTTCACAAATGGGCCACTGGGTGTCCATACATCTAAAGGGGTCGGGGAGCTGGTATTGGATAAAAGGTGCAGGTACTGTGCTAACCTGGTATAACTGGCTTTAAAGGAATTATCAGGATTTAAGGTGTATGACACAGAAATTCGTGGTTCCAGATTTGCAAAAGAAGCCAAAGTTTCGCCTCTTCCGGGATTTACTGTATCAATTGGTTCTGCTCCTTTATAAATAAGAAGGAAAGGGTCAAATATTACAGGTCTGTTATTTTCATACACATTAAGTTCTTCCTGCCCTAATCGCGAAAAATAGCTAAATCTGAGCCCGTATTGTAAACTTAAATTCTGGGTTATGCTATGCTCTACATCTACATAAGCCGCAAATTCATTCGCATATTTTTCTATCAATTGCTCCTCCACAATACCCGACTCAGGGCTATTGGGAACAATTTTACCCGGGTTGAATTTATAGTAAATATTGTTGAGGCCATAGCTAATTTGCAGCTTTTCACTGAGATAGTGCTTCAGGTCATATTTGATATTAAAGTTCTGTATCCCGGAGTTCCATTTAAAGCCTACAAAATCGAGCTCTAATCCGTAATAATAATCCGAATATATCAATGAGAGGTTTGAAAATAATTTGTTGGAGAAAAGGTGGTTCCAGCGAAAATTACCAACGCCATTTCCATAAGTGTTTTCGAAACTATCAGAGATGCTAAAAACGTCGCGGCCAAAATAACCGGAGAGATAAATATTGTTCCTTTCATTTATTTTATAGTTCAACTTCGCATTGAGATCATAGAAATAAGCCTTATTTGCAAAATCAAATAAGGGTAAAAACAAATGTGCGTAAGAAGCCCTTCCTCCTATTAAAAAGGCCGCCTTGTCTTTTACAATAGGCCCTTCTGCCAATAACCTGCTTGCAACAGCACCTATTCCACCGGTCATCCCGAATTTATTGCTATTCCCTTCTTTTTGAAATATTTCCAGAACCGAAGAAACTCTTCCACCATATCTTGCGGGAATTGCACCTTTAAAAAGTTTTACGTCTTTTATGGCATCCGGATTAAAAACGGAGAAGAAACCGAATAAATGCGAAGAATTAAAAATTGTTGCTTCATCCAGTAATATGAGGTTTTGATCTACTGAACCTCCCCGCACATTAAACCCTGAAGACGCCTCCCCTGCGCTGGTTACACCTGGTAATAGGATCAGAGATTTTATTACATCGGCTTCACCTAAAACCACAGGAACTTTTTTAATAGTTTGAACGGAAAGTGTATTGACGCTCATTTGGGGTTTCCGAATATTAATTTTTTCAACATCTTCGGTTACAATTACTTCATCTAATTGTTCTACCTCTTCAAACATTTCAAAATTTATCCTGAGATCTTGATTAAGCGATATATTTTGGGATATTTCCTGATAGCCCAAATAGCTCAAAATGATCTGGTACTCCCCTTCCGGCAGGGTTATGGAGTAAAAGCCGTAATCATTTGTTGTAACCCCGGTATTAAGCTCAGGAAATAACAGCGTTACACCAATTAAGGTTTCGTTACTCGATGCCTCTGTAATTGTTCCACTAATTGTAAACCTTTTTTGTGAAAAAAGTGAAATAGAAAATAGTAAAAAGAAAACAACCAGGAATGGTCGGAAAGGTCGGTTCATTAAAGCAATTTTATTTAAAAATATACATTAATATTAGAATACGATCAGGGTTAACAGTATTTTAAAATTGAGAGACCCCAACTTTTTATTTTGGGGTCTCAAACTTCATTATTCAAAAATACTCACAGTTGTTCTAATATGGAATTAAAGGTTTTACTGGGCCTCATGGCACTACTCATAAGTTTAGGGTCTGGTTTGTAATAACCTCCTATATCCTGAGGACTACCTTGCGCATCAACAAGTTCTGCCAGAATTTTAGGGCTATTTTTATCAAGTGAGTGGGCCAGTTTAGTGAAAATATCTTTTAATTCCGTGTCTTCCTGCTGTTTGGCAAGAGCCTTTGCCCAGTAAAGGCTTAAATAAAAATGACTGCCTCTGGTATCCAGTTCACCTACTTTTCTGGAAGGTGATTTATCTTGATCTAAAAATTCCTCGGTAGCTTCATCCAGGGCTTTAGCCAACACCAATGCCTTGGTATTTTTATTTTTCTTGCCATAAAAATCGAGTGAAACACTAAGCGCTAAAAATTCACCCAAGGAATCCCATCTCAAATGGCCTTCTTCAAGGAATTGTTCCACATGTTTTGGAGCAGAACCACCTGCTCCGGTTTCAAACAAACCTCCTCCATTCATCAAAGGTACGATTGAGAGCATTTTAGCACTGGTCCCTACTTCAAGAATAGGAAACAAATCGGTTAAATAATCTCTAAGCACATTCCCTGATACGGAGATAGTATCTTTGCCCTCTATAATCCGGGTTAGTGTAAAATTAGTGGCGTCAACCGGGGATAATATTCTGATATCTAAACCGGATGTATCATTTTCAGGAAGGTATTTATTTACTTTTTTAATCAGTTCGGCGTCATGTGCACGTTCATTATCAAGCCAAAAAACGGCTGGAGTATCAGATTCTCTTGCCCTGGATACAGCAAGTTTCACCCAATCCTGTATTGGGGCGTCCTTAACCTGGCACATTCTCCAAATGTCACCTTTTTCGACCTTGTGCTTTAACAGTTCTTCTCCTGTTTGGATATCAATAACACTAACAAAACCATCTTTTTTAATTTCAAAGGTTTTGTCATGTGAACCATATTCTTCTGCTTTTTGGGCCATGAGGCCAACATTAGGTACAGTTCCCATGGTTCTGGGATCAAAAGCACCGTGTTTCTTGCAGAAATCTATAGTGGCTTTATAAACTCCGGCATAACTGCTATCGGGTATTATGGCCTTTGTGTCCTGTAAATTTCCTTCAGCATTCCACATTTGGCCAGAATTACGGATCATGGCAGGCATGGATGCATCAATGATTATGTCGCTCGGAACATGCAGGTTGGTAATTCCTTTTTCGGAGTTTACCATGGCAAGATCAGGACCATCTTTAAGGTCTTTTATTATATCTTGCTCAATTAGTGTTCTTTTCTTTTCGGGAAGGGTTTTTAATTTTTCAAATAACATTTCCAGACCGTCATTGGAACTGATTCCAATTTGCTCAAAGAGGGCAGTATACTTCTGAAATACGTCGGCAAAATAGACCTCCATAACATGTCCAAAAATAATAGGATCCGAAACTTTCATCATTGTTGCCTTCAGGTGGACGGAAAAAAGAACACCTTTTTTCTTTGCATCTGCCAACTGCTCTTTCAGAAAACTAAGGAGCGCAGATTTGCTCATGACTGTTGTATCAATGATCTCCCCATTCAACAGGGATATTTTTTCTTTTAAAGTTGTTGCCGAACCATCATTGGCCGTTAAAACAATTTTTACATCTGTAGCTTTTTGAATTGTCAGTGATTTTTCATTGGATTTAAAATCTCCATGTGTCATCGTGGCTACATGAGTTTTGGAATTTGCATCCCAGGCACCCATTGAGTGAGGATTTTTCTTTGCATAATTCTTAATAGGGACCGGAGCTCTCCTGTCCGAATTACCTTCCCGTAATACCGGATTTACGGCACTACCCTTTATCCGGTCATATCTGGCCTTAATATCATTCTCCTTTTCATTTTTGGGTTCATCCGGATAATCAGGAAGTTTATATCCTTTGTTTTGAAGCTCTGCAATCGCATCTTTTAATTGAGGAATTGACGCACTGATATTAGGTAACTTAATGATATTGGCTTCTGCTGTCTTTGCCAGGTTACCCAATTCGGTCAGATCATCAGGTTCTTTTTGGTTTTCAGTCAAAAAATCCGGAAAAACCGTCAATATCCTGCTTGCCAAAGAGATGTCCTTTAAGTCCATAACCACACCAGCTGTTTTAGTGTAGGCTTTTACTATGGGTAAAAAAGACTGTGTTGCCAAAGCCGGAGCTTCATCAGTTTTGGTGTAAATTATTCTTGGCATAAATTAAGATGAATTTGTTAAAGCGCAGCAAATATACAATTTAACGTATCAAAAAATACCCGTTTATTAATCTTTAGTGGAAGATTACCCTATGTTCTTTTTTATAAAAACACCAAACAGGCATGTGAATTTTCAATATTCTTAAAATACAGCATTGCTTCATATGATTAAGTATTGAGCAAGATACCGATCACTTTCTCAATACCAGACAATCTTAAAGAGGTTGGATACAGGTGTCTATATTAATAAACAATGAGAACGAAGAATAACAGATTCCCGGGATATCGGGACTACCTTATCACTAATGTTAAAAGGATGTATCTAAAAAAACAAAAGCCATATCATGGTACAAGTACACTGACATGGCTTTCTAGAATTAGCTAGCAAACTTTTTGTCCTGTAACGGAGTACAGCACCACAACCATTGATTGCATTTGACTAACTAAATCAACGTTTGAAACTTTCTTTGTTCTTAATTTTTCAACCAAGCAACACATGAAGATTTCTTCTCATTGTTTTACTTCACTTATCTTAAACATAGAGCCTAAACTCTAAATTTAACGTAAATGAACTCACATACTTTAGGAAAACTACAGCTCTCCTTTGTTATGCTCATCTTTTGTTAAAGTCTGGTAATAAATTACCCTAATTTAATTTCAAGATTAAACAATAATATAAAGAACGTTAACTTTATAATGGTTTTCCTGATTTACCTTAGACAGATAACTCCCTTAAACCATAAAATAAATATACCGCTATTTTAGTTTAAAAACAAAGATTATAAGAATTTAAAAATCAACAGTTTATGAACTTATATTATAAACAATTGTTTATAACTAAAAAATCAAAATTTCAACTCCCATAGGATAGCACTTTATGTGTCTAAATGAAAATCGGCCCCATCCGAGGCCGATTATAAATATATGGCTTATTCATTTTCTATGGCGCTGATTCACCACCGTCAATATCAGACTTTTTTAATTGTCGCTGGATTTTCTTAATGGCAGATTCAATTGATTTTTCAGGTTCTATGATGTTGTATTCACCCCAGAAATCCGGATCTGAAAAACCTATAGCGGCTTCACTAAGAATAATGGAGGACTTTAATCTGTCTTTATATTTTGGAATCTCTCCGGCAATATTTTTTTCCCAGTCTGTTACCGCCATTTCACAGCTCATACTATAAACTGAATTGAAAAGCTTTTTATCCCAATTGATTTTAAACTCCAAAAGCACGTTGCTATATCCGTAGTACCATTTTCCATTCTTTTCCCTGTAGTCCACCCTATAGGCAATTTCTGTGGGGTATACCTTGGCATTTCTGGGTTTTTTCCGGACAAACATCCTGCTTGCCTTTTCTTTATCTGTAATATTTAGAGAATAAATAGCGCTTGTAAGAATCTTGTTTTCCACGTCAATAAATAATTCTCCCTTGTACATAGGATCAACAATATCAGGCCGCTGATGGAAACTGATTACATAAATTAATTTGTCATTGATCATTGTAGATCTTACAAAATTAAAGTTATAATCATCCATATTAGCTTCACTAAAAATATATTCCGGATATTTCATAATATCAACATAAAGGGCATTGAATGGCCCTCCCTGTAATTTTAGTGCCAGGGTGTCCAGCCTACTGTAATCTGTACTCTTTCTTGCCTTATATAATTGCACTGCATCTTTTTGGTCCGAGGAATAGGGAGATTTATAGATGTTTACAACAGCCTCTGAAAGGGATACATTTTTCTTTCTTTTTTTAATTGTTTCTCTATAAAAGGCAGTCATAAGTGTTGGGTCACCAAGGTAATTCTCCCCTTTTTTCCGAAGAGTTTCCCTAACCAGATTATGTGCATTCTTAGGAATGACTACATTTACTTCTTCCAAATTTGTGATAGAAACCATTAAAGAGATTCTATTATTATTTTCCTTTAACTGGCCTAAGGGAATTACTGCGGTTTTATAACCCAAAAAGGCGACCATTATATTCCCCTGTGTGATATTTGTTGGAATTTTCAATAAAAATTTACCTTCAGTATTTGTGATGGTGCTAATATTACTGCCTTCTAAAGTCAGTGTGGCAAAGACAAGTGGTTTATTGTTATCACTATCTACTACCTCTCCTCTGAATTGGTTATAGGAAGTAACTTCCTGAGGGTTAACCTGGAAGAATGTGGATGCCTGAGTAGGTGCGGGTATGCCTATAATAAAAATTACACCCAGGACCGCCCCTAAAAGGTGATTCTTTGATTTGTGCAATAGTATATGTTTCATGATTGAGGTTTTAATGAAAATTATTTGTAAAAGTACGATCCATTTTACTCTAATTTAATGATTTAGATCATCTTAGATTGTTAATATATCATAATTTTTTCTGCAGCATACTAATAGAGTAAATCTAATGGGTGACACACAACGAATGTGTAATACCTATTATATTTTAAGTATATATTTTTATTTAATTTATTCTAATTCCTTGTTTCGCTTCTTCATTAAGTAGTCATAATGACTATTATCCTGGGCCCTGCCTATATTAATAGATGGAGGCAAGGGTCCCAAAACTTCCAGCTCCATTTCCATTTCGGTTAACAAGGCCCTGGCAAGCTCCGGATTTGAAGAATAGAGATTTTTTAATTCTCCGGGATCTTCCTTAAGGTTTATGAGTAAAGTGTCGTGCGGTGCAACGGCCTTCTTCCATGGAGCTCCTGAAAATCCTTGGTACGGCAGTTTAACCTTGTAATCTCCTTTCCTGTAACCTTCAAGTTTATCCCCGTCAAAATATAGAAAAGTATCAGCCTCTCTTGCTCCTTCATTAAACAAAACCTCAGACAGGTCCCTGCCGTCTATTGGCCTGTCTGTTGGGATTTTAATATCTGCTATTGCCGCAATTGTAGGAAACCAATCCATTTGTGTGGCCATTCTGCTATAGATTCTATTTGGGGCAATTTTGCCTTTCCACATGGCCAGAGTGGGAACACGTAAACCTCCTTCAAAAGTATATTGTTTTCCTTCTCTTAAAACCCCTGCGGAACCGCCGTGTTCTTTCATAGCCAGCCAGGGGCCATTGTCACTTGAGAATACGATCAGTGTATTTTCTAAAAGGCCATGTTCTGCCAGCTTATTAAGAATTTGCCCCACACTCCAATCAATTTCCTGTATTACATCACCGTAAAGACCACGCTGAGAGCTTCCTATAAATTCCCCTGAGGCATATATGGGAACATGGGGCATATTATAGGCCAGATACAGATAAAAAGGATGATTCCTGTGCCGGTCTATAAACTTTAGGGATTCAGCGGTATACCTTTTTGTGGTCATACGCTGATCCACTGAATCTTCAACCATTTTATTATCCCTCATGTAGACCACACTTCTCATATCGTTACTATATGGTATCCCAAAATAAGTATCGAAGCCTTGCTGGAGTGGCAGGAATTGCAAATGATGACCTAAATGCCACTTGCCTACAATTCCTGTCGCATAACCTTTGCCCTTTAATAGTTCAGCAATAGTAATTTCAGAAGGGGGCATTCCGGTAAAACTCTCAGGAAAAAAAACCTGGTTAATCCCCATTCTTTGTGGGATTCTCCCCGTAAGTAATGCTGCCCTGGAAGGGCTGCAAACGGAAGAAGCAGAATAAAATTCAGAAAACAGAATTCCTTCACCGGCCATACTATCCAGATAGGGAGTTCTTATGTCTTTTGCACCATAGCATCCCAGATCACCGTACCCAAGATCATCGGCAAATATATATACGATGTTAGGAAGGTTTTTATTGGCAACTATTTTGTCCTTATTTTCTGAACAAGCCGGGAATAAAATAAATAGCAAAGTGGATAGTAGAATTATAGCATTCACACCGAAACTTTTAATGCCTGCAATTCCGATATAAACCTGAGTCATTATACTATTAAATTCGCTGTAATAAGAGATCTTCTTTTTGTTCGGAAACTACCAGTAGATGGGCCCTTTCCCCAGATACTTTTCAGCTATAGGTAAATAGTAATCCTTAACCTCATCCAGATCATAGGTTTTATTGCATTTAGTATAGAGGTCATATTTATTGAAATCCTTTATCCATTCTAAATATTCCTTGTCTTTATCGCAAAGCAAAGCGGTATAACTTCCCCCGCTATGCCAGGGGTAGAAAGAATGATACCTTATCATGGCCATCCCTGCTTCAGGGATTAAGTTTCCCTTGTGGTGCTGCAATACCTGAAAAAGATATTCATCATGCCCCCAGGCTAGTGTAAGATTGTCCAGCCCGCAATGTTCCTCATATATTCCCAGTTCGGAATTATACAGGGGATTGCTCATATCCGGGTTAAGCTGATTGAATTCCGGATATACACAGGATTCCGGCAGCGCACAACCTACCACGAAAACATCACCAACCATTCCCCATTGCTCATTCTGACTTGTACCGTCTTCATCAGTTCCCCAAAGAAACATCACTTTCCCCAAATCGTGTATCAGGCCAACCAGTTGCATCCAGTCTGGTCGCTTATCCCCGCGGATGGCCTCAGCACTCTGAATGAGATGCTGTACATTGGGCAGATCCAAATCCGGATCGCTTACGTCAATCAGGTCATTTAAATGTTCCATGGCCTCCCAGAGATCCATAGGCTTGTTAAATTCCAGATACTTCCTTTGCATCCCCTGGACATATTCATAGGTTTGCCTTTCGCGCATTTTGCGATAATGGTCACGCACAGCGGCGTTTACATCAATATCCTTATAATTTCTAAATACTTTTTCCATATTAAACATTTCCCAGTAAAAGGTACAAAATAATGGTGAATCCTATCAAAAATAGACTAAAAGGTCTTGCAAATTTCCATGGTTTCAGGTTTAATATGCCGGCATCTTCAATAACAAAAGTTACCTTATTTGGAAAAAAACGGGATATTAATAGCATTACAGTAATGTTTAAGACAAATTCAATTCCCCAGATATGTACAAAATGAAGATCCACTTCAAGAATAAAGTAGCTTACAATATAAAATAACAGACCAAAGACAAGGCCGGCTTTGGCTCCGGCAGCTGAGACACCTGGCAATAAAAAGCCAGCGATAATGACACTTGCTATCGGGATGAAGAATATGCCGTTCAATTGTTGTAATAATTGGTAAAGACCTTCCGGCGCATTGGCAACAAATGGCGCTATTCCGATGGCGAAAAGAGCAAGTATGGCGGAGGTCCATTTACCAATATTTACCAATTTTCTTTCCCCTGCATTTTTTTGGATATATCGCTTATAAATTCCCAGGCTAAAAACAGTTGCGGCACTATTTAAAGCACTGTTAAAAGTTGTGAGTATTGCCCCCATCATTACCGCAACAAAGAATCCGGTTAACCAGGCAGGTAAGACCATTTTTACCAGATTGGGATAAACACTATCAGGATTATCGTAAAACTGTTCTCCAAAGTAATAAAACCCAATAAGCCCGGGCAGTACTATTACCAAGGGCACCAGGATTTTCAATAGCCCTGTAAACAGTAACCCTTTTTGAGCCTCCTTAAGGCTTACCGCCCCCAGCACCCTTTGGATAATTGACTGGTGCATGGTCCAGAAATAGATCTGGTTGATCATCAATCCTGTAAAGAGGACTTCAAAAGGCAATATGGCAGTCCTGGATCCCGGCCCAATTCCTGTTTCGCCGCTGATAACATTGAATTTACCCGGGTTTTTCTCAAAAACCATACTCAGGCCATCGGCCAGATTACCATCTCCTATACTCCAAAGCGCTAAAACGGGAACCAGTAAACCAGCCACAAGAAGCCCAAAACCGTTTATGGTGTCTGTATAGGCTACCATTTTAAGTCCGCCGAATATGGCATATACTGCTCCTATTCCTCCGACTGTTATTATGGTAATCCATATACCTTCTCTCTGACTTACATTTAAAAGTTCAGAGATTTCAAATATGGCTTCAATATTCAAGGCCCCGGTATAAAGCACGATAGGCAGAAGGGTAGCTACAAATGATATTATAAGCAAAAGTGCTACAAGGGTCCTTGTAAGACCATCAAATCGTTTTTCCAAAAATTCCGGAATAGTTGTAAGACCCATTTTTAGGTATCGGGGGGCAAAATATAAAGCAGCAATTACCAGCGCTAATGCAGAAGTGACTTCCCAAGCGACAATAATGGCGCCATTTTTATATGAGGAACCATTCATACCTACAAGATGCTCTGTAGAAATATTGGTTAAAAGTAAAGATCCGGCAATTACCACTCCTGTAAGTGATCTGCCTCCCAAAAAATATCCGTCTTTGGTATTTAATTTATCCCGGCGAAGTTTCCAGGTGGCAAACAGGGCTACAAAGCCGGTAAAAATTATGAAAGTGAAAAATGTCATCGCTCTAAAAATAAGCATTAACATTTAAAAGCATATGCCCTCTGCTAACAAAAAAGCTAGAGGGCATGAGCATTATCGGCATTGAAAAATCAAATTATGCTTTAGGAAAGTTTTTATCAGCCTTAACTTCTTCCATTTGCATCACATGTCGTTCAGTATGGCCGGACATAAAGAGTATTATCTGAAAGGCATCTATGGTGCCAAAAGGTAATTGTCCGTAATGATTTCTCAGATCCTCTTCAGTAGTCTCGATAAATGTTCTGTGTTCCAGTCTTTTTGTCTCAAAAGCTTTCAAGCTTTCTTCATAAGATCCAAATTTACCTGAGGGTTCAAACGGTTCTGAAGTTTTTACCTTGGTGTCTCTGTTTGTTATCATAGCCATAAGTTCTTTGTCGGTCATTTTAACCTCGGCGCGTCTGGAAGGATCAGCCGGTGTTTTTAAGGATCCCTGAAGCATTTGGTCAAAAGCATTTTCAGAAATGGCCAGATGTTCCACACATTCTGCAATGGACCATGAATCCGGACTACTTTTGAAATTTAACTGTTCCTGGGTCAGTCCGTCAAGGGTTTCCAGCATGTGTGCCTGAGTTTTAGCCAACTCAAGGGCTCCTTTCAATCTTTCCATATCCGTAAGTTTGGAATTTGAAAGGCTAAAACTAAGTAATGTAAGAGCGAAAATTGGCAAAAGAATTTTTTTCATTTGTTTGTTCTTTAAGGTGGATAAATCAATTGTTAATCATAAGCTATATAACTTGAAAATATTTTTAAGAATTTCAGATTTTTAAGCGATATCCTATAAATTATATACGTTGAATTTAATTCCCTCAGGCCATATAACCCATAAGCAGTTATTAACTTTTATCTTTCGATTTCACAAATCCTTTCAGCAAATCAATAAAAATTCTTACCCTATGGATTAAAAGTAATTACTCCGAATTTCTTATCCCTCTGAAAACATTTACTTTCGGGTCTATCGGGTTACCCGAAGCTCTTCTCAAAACCACAATCTGCCCGCTATGCCAAACAGCATCCTCAATAGGTCCGTTTATCTGATTCCAGAATGGATTTTCAAATGTTCCGGATTTGGATTTGAAGATCACCGGATGTTCGTTCAGATTATTGACAGTCATAAAAATTTCGCTGGCTTTTTTGAAATTGAACAATGTGCGCCTTCTTTTTTCATTAAAAGTCAATGGCCCCTCCTGTGGTTGGGCCCTATCATTAATTTCCTTTACTGCAGAGTTGTATATAACACAGGAAAGGTTATAGAGGTGATCTAAGGTTTCTTCAATGGTCCTATTACTTTCTGATGGCTTATAGGCCAGGTCTTCAGTTCGCAATCCTTCGGTTGCCCAATAGTAACGAAAACCCAGACCATCTATCATGCGTGCAACCACGGTTCCGGGAGTATAGCTTTTGGGATAGTCCGGAATCTGATAATAAGGCAAGTTTTCTTTTTCCTTTTCCTGTGCATTTATAATTGTGATCAAAAATAAGGCCATAAGAGTATTTTTTATTTTCATATTCTTACTTATTTAATACTGGTGAAATGCGTCCGATACAAATTCCAGCACAACAGGAAGCGACTCCCTCCAATAGGTCCAGCTATGGCCGCCATTACGAACCCGGTATTCATGCGGGATATCTTTTTTCCTCATTGCGATATGAATAAGACTGTTTCCTTCGTATAAAAAATCATCATCCCCACAATCAATAAACCACCTGACTGATTTAACTTCTTCTGCGGGCATAGATTCTACCAGTGAAATGGCATTGTGATTTTCAAAATAGGCCTTGACCTGTTCTTCTGACAAGGATATTCCCCTTTCTTTTAATCTTTCTTTCAATTTATCTAGTGTAAGAGAACCAACAGACGCACTTAAAGGGCAAGAAGAAGAGAATAACTCCGGATGATGCAAGGCGTACATAAAAGAGCCACCACCACCCATAGAGAGACCGGCTATTGCACGAAATCTTTTCTCCCCTTTTATGCGATACGTAGATTCCACATAAGGCATAAGCTCTTCAAAAAAGAAATCTTCATACCGCCAATCTCCCATGTTAAAATATCCCCGCTTACCGGTATTCGCATCTGGCATTACTATAATCATCGGAGTTGCTTTGCCTTCCCTAATGGCTTTATCTGTAATATGTAAAACTTCACCAAATTGAACCCAACCGGTTTGATCATCACCTCCCCCGTGCAGTAAATAGAGTACCGGATAACTTCTTTTGGAGGAATCATAATCCGGAGGTAAGTAGATCGCAAATTTTCTTTCGCTCTTTAAAATTTTACTGGTCATTGTAAGTTCATCCAGCACAGTACCTTTCTGACTAAATGCCACTGAGTTAATTAGGAGATTTATGGATAAAAGAAGAATTATATTTTTCATCAGCTTTATTTTTTAGTCAGGAAATTCCTATTTGTCAAACTGTGCCCATTCCGGAAATACGCCTTCTGCAATGTCAAAAATAAAGGTACCGAAATAATATGTTATTACCGATACCAGTATAATACCAATGATATTAAGGAAAAACCCGGTTTTGGCCATTTCAATCACGGTAATACGTTTACTGCCAAAAACTATGGCATTGGGTGGCGTGGCAACCGGCAACATAAAGGCCAGGGAACCAGCAACCGTAGCCGGAAGCATAAAGAGCAGGGGGTTGGTTTCTATGCTGACTGCCAATCCTGCAAGAATGGGTAATAAGGTTTCTACCGTTGCCGTATTGGAAGTAATTTCAGTCAAAAAAGTGATAAGGAAACTTATGCATAGAATTAGTAGAAGAGGATGCATGCCACTCAACCATTCCAACTGATGTCCAAACCATAAAGACAAACCGGATTCTTTAAAACCGCTTGCGAGGGCAAAACCCCCACCAAAGAGTAAAATTATTTCCCAGGGAATTTCTTCAGCAGCCTTCCAATCCATAAGAAAAGTACCCGGTTGCGTTTTTGATGGAACCATGAAAAGGATGACTGCCACAAAAATAGCCACCGTCCCGTCATTAAAAAAATGGGGATAATTAAAAAAGTTTGACCACCCCGGTATTTTTATTTCTCCTACAACTATATCTGCCCTGAAAAACCAGAGTAAAGCCAAAGCTGCAAATGCAATTAACAATACTTTTTCCTCAAAGTTTTTCTTACCCAGTCTTAGATAATCGCTAAGAATCTCATTCCTGCTGAGACTTTTCCAGTTCTTTTTTCTTTTGACAAAAATGAGGTATAAGTATCCGAATAAGACACAGAATAGGATTAGTGATATTGGGAAGGCATAAAAAAACCAGGTTGCAAAGGAAATCTCAGGGGCATTGGGAAAGTAGATATAAAAAATACGGGCAAATGAAAGGTTAGGCGGGGTGCCAACTAATGTTGCAATTCCTCCAATAGAAGCGCTATAGGCAATAGAAAGTAAAAGGCCGACGGCAAAGTGCTTTACTAATGCCTTGCCATTTATTTCCTCTAATTTTGTGATTATAGATAATAAAATTGGTACCATGAGCATGGCGGTAGCCGTATTTGATATCCACATTGAAAGAAAAGCCGTAGCAAACATAAAACCCAAAAGTATTCTGCCCGGACTACTGCCGATAATTCGAAGAATCCTTAAGGCAATTCGTTTGTGTAATCCCCATTTTTGAATGGCAAGTGCCACCAAAAAACCTCCAATAAATAAAAAAATAACATGATTAAAATAAGTGGATGAAACTTCCCTGCCATTCATAATTCCAAGAGCGGGAAAGAGTATTATAGGCAGGAGGGAGGTTATAGCGAGGGGAATTACCTCCGTTATCCACCAGAGGGCCATTAATATTGCCACGGCAAGTGTATTGGTAATAGCCGGGTTATCCTTATCCAGTTCTACAAAGAATATCAAATAAGCAGAGATAAAAGGGGCCAGAACAGCCAGGGCATATCTTAAGGATTTACCAGGGTTTTCAGCGATAAATTTTCTGCCTGTTGGCATGGGTTTACCTTTTTATACTAATTTACACTATTGATAAGCCAATTGGTAATTCTAAAACCAATACTTAGCTTGTTTTTAGATAATCTGATAACCTTAAAGACAGGGCGACAAGTGTCAGTGTCGGATTTGCAGACCCCGCTGTGCTAAAACAACCTGAACCGGCAATAAAGAGGTTAGAAATACCATGAACCTTGCAATTGGCATCTACCACTCCCTTGTTCCGATCTGCACTCATTCGCGTAGTTCCCATATGATGCCAGCCTCCGCCTAAGTGATCTGGCATTGAGTGGTCATTTTCATCCCAGAGGAATTCCTCTAATTTTATTCGTCCTAAACTTGCCTTACCCATTTGTTCGCCCAGGATATGGTACATTTTTCTGATACTGTATTTATCCAACTCGGTTAATTGCCAATGCAATTGCGGTTTTGGGACGCCAAGTGCATCCTTTTCGTCTGAAAGTATTATTCTGGAATTACGGTTAGGGGCTTGTTCCATGCGTGTGAATAATTCGAAAGCCATTTCTCCATTCATATTGTTTTTTGCATAGCTTTTCTCTCTGGACACTCTGATATTTGCCACAAGATTATCAAATGATTGCCTGGGATCTTCATTACTCCAGACATCAATGAGCGGGGTTTGTTTTTTTGCTATTTCCAGTGGGGTGAGGGAAGCGGTCCCGTTCAAAACGC
The DNA here is from genome assembly GCA_024642325.1 of Eudoraea sp. Taxonomy (GTDB): domain Bacteria; phylum Bacteroidota; class Bacteroidia; order Flavobacteriales; family Flavobacteriaceae; genus Eudoraea. The sequence goes on from JAHEBI010000002.1 coordinate 16,222, forward strand.
TATTATTCTCTTGAAATGCCTCAGTCAAAGCTAATTCTGCCCTGGGATTACGCGTGCCGTAATCAAAAGTGTATAGTTCTGTTGAAAAGGATTTTTTGAGCCATAGTTCTGCAGATTTAATTTCCAGGTGCTCCATAAAATAACGGCCAACATTGTCCTTATCATTCCCTATACCATTTTTGGCCTGTCCTCTGGAGGCCAGCAACATTCTTGCATTTTGTATAGCTCCACATGCCAATACAAATTTTTTGGCTCTTACGCGATGGGTTTTTCCCTCAAGGTTTTTTACTTGCAGTTCACGAATATGGTTAACATGCTCACTGGCAATAATTTTCGTCAAATTTGAATAGGTGTAGAGGAAAATATTAGGAGAATTAACTATGGTTTCCTTATATTTTTTCCCAAATCGGGTAGGGGGGCTGAATTGCCACATTTTTGACCAGATAACATCTTTATCCAGCGGAAAAGGAGTAAAGCCGGAGCACTTTTTCTGCCAGTAATCCAGGCTGTAATTATACTCTCCCAATTCCAATAACTCTTGTGCCTCACAGTAATAAGGTAACAATTCATCAAGTGTAATTGGCCAACCACTATCTGCAACCCAGCTCCTTACTTTAAAATCTAACGGATCCAAAGGAGCACACATCCCGCCCCAGTGACCGGTTGTACCTCCAAATAAATGCAGCCTGCAAGATCTTAAGGGATAATATCACTGTCCGGTAGACTTGCCGGAATACAAATCCTGAACTTCATCGTCGTATTCAAAACCGCCACCTTCCAGAAGGATTACTTTTTTGCCGTTATTGTTCCAGTCCAGTGCCATACTGATCCCCGCAGCGCCGGCTCCTACAATGCAAAGGTCTCCCTCAATTATGGTGTTGTTATTTAGCTCTCTGGCGTCTATATGCATAAATCCTAATTTGTTTCCAGGAGAGAGAAAAGGGCACATTGTCTTGCTTCGGTGACTGAAAGTAGCCAACCTTCAATTAGAATGGTATTGCCCTTGTCAAAATCTTCTGTCACTTTATTATTCAGAAAAATATGTATTTCGCTATCCCGAAGTTCTGAATCATCAAGTAAAAGTTCTTCCAGGTATTCTCTATTATTTTCACCAGTTTGAATTCTATAGGTATTTCCTAGTTTTATTAAGGTATTCTTATCACAGATTCCGGCAAGATCTGAAGGCATCAAATCTCTTTTTACCGAAGTTTTGATTTTATAGAGCCATACTGCAAACAGGCTTATTAGCAAACCAAATAAAGATACCAACAGGAATTTTCTTCTTTTCATTTTGGTCTTCGCTAAGGGGAAATAAATTCAATTTTCGAATCTGTCATACTATTAGTTGTGGAACCAAAAACCCTATTTAAAATCTTTTGAAACTTAATATTAAAGGTAGTAAAAATGCTTGTTTAACAGGTGTTTTAAACAAACATACGTGCCCATATAAATTTAGCTATTCAAGGCGTTTAAAACCCTTTCCGGAGTAAAAGGTAAATGTCTGAGGGTTTTACCGGTTAATTTGAGAAAGGCATTGGCAATTGCACATGCAACCAAAGGTGTCCCGGATTCACCCACCCCTCGGGGAGGCTCCCGTGATTCAATTAGGGCGGTTTCTACGCTGTCGGGAATATCTGCCATTCTCATTATTTCATAATCATTAAAGTTGGATTGCTGCACCTGCCCGTCAACAATGGTTATTTGTTCTTTGAGAACACTGCCAATACCCATTAATATTCCCCCTTCCATTTGAGCCTTAACATTATCTGGTTGTATAATTATTCCCGCATCACTTGCACTCCAAAAATGATGTACGCTTATTTTTCCGGTACTTCTATCCACAGAAATTTCACAGACACCTGTACTCAAAGTTCCGCTGCGCTCTAAAAAGGCAATCCCTTTAGACCGGTTCTCCGGAAGGCTTGAATACCAGTCAGACATTGATATAGCTTTCTCCAGGGTGGCCAGTGCTCGTGGGGATTTAGCCAATAAATTTCTTCTTAAGTCTGCGGGGTCTTGCTTGAAATGGGTGGCTATTTCATCGACCATACATTCTATCGCAAATTTATTGGGGCCATGGCCCACTGAGCGCCAGTGTTTCAGTCGGATGCCTTCAGATACTTCCCGCCATTCCGCATATTTATTGGGAATGTCATAATAATCTATTCCGATACCGCTGGCAACCAAATGGCCGCCATCGCCAACAATACAATGCGAAAAACCTGTTATTTTACCACTTGCATCTGCACTGGCCCGCAATCGCTGTAAAGTTAAAGGCCTGTAGGCACCATAACTAACGTCATCCTCACGGGTCCAAATTAATTTTACGGGTCTCGGGGCAACTTCCCGGGCCAAACCTGTTCCTTCCAGCACAAAATCGGTCATACTCCTTCTGCCAAAACCCCCTCCCAAATACTGCAGATTTATCTTTACGCTTTCTGCCGGAATTCCAAGATAATCTGGAATTCCCAGTTTGGAATCAAAACCTTGCTGACTTCCAACCCAGACCTCAGCAGATTTTCCATCTGCTCCTACCTGCGCCACAACATTCAGGGGTTCCATTTGGGCGTGATACACATAATCGTTTTTATAATCAATGCTAAAGGCTTTTGAAGCCGATTTCAGGGCATTTTCTATATCTCCTTCGTTTGTAATCACTTTACCTGCTGATTTCCCTGAGGCTATTTTGTCATATGCTTCGTAACAGTCCTGCGAATTAAAACCACTTGCTGTGGTTTCACCCCATGTTATATTAAGTAATTTTTTGGCTGCCAGAGCTTGTTCCAGGGTTTCTGCAATTATTCCGATACCATAATCAAAGGGGACCAGTTTAAGAATGCCTTTTAATCCGAGAATTTCCGATTCATTATGGAGGGTAGGACTTGCGCCGTGAATGGTTCCTCGCTCCAGCACCCCATAAAGCATGTCCGGTAATTGAATGTCAATGGCAAACTTGGCAGTGCCCGCTACTTTTTCCGGAATATCTACTCTTGGCCTGTCTACCCCAATAAACCTGTAGTTTTTAGGATCCTTCAACTCAGCTTCAGAGAATTCTGGCAGGCTTACAGGCATAGTCAGATAGGGGACCAGATCGCCATAACCAATTCTTTTGTTGTCTTTCTCGTTGATTACTTCACCGGGAGCTGTACTAAGATCCCCGATAGGCACTTGCCAGTGCTCAGCAGCACTATGCATTAAAATATAACGGGCCTGAGCTCCGGCTTGTCTCATTATAGAATAATAGCCATAGGTAATCATACTACCGGCCGTCAACATTACTTTATTGCTTGCACTCCATTTGTCTGATCCGTATATATCAGATTCCTGAGGGGAAAACTCTACATTTACCATAGACCAGTCTGCATCCATTTCTTCAGCAAAGATGGCAGGTAAAGAAGTCATGGATCCCTGGCCCATTTCTGCAGCCGGATTATAAATAGTAACCTGGCCATCTTCCGATATTTTCACCCAGGCTGTAAGTTCATGTTTTTCTAAAATTTTTTGTACCTCCTTGTTATTTTTACAGGAGATCATATGGGGAAGAAGCCCGGAAATACCAATAAATAAAGCAACCCCTCCTGAGGTTTTAAGAAATTCTCTTCTGCTAATGCCCTGGTTATTTAGTTCCACATTATAGATTTATAATCAGTATACGATTTAAGTTTTTGCTGCTATTTTTCCTGCAGCTAATTCTATAGCTTTTAAAATTCGCAAATAAGTACCACAACGGCATAAATTTCCATTCATATAAGCTTTTATCTCTTGCTTTGTAGGATTCGGATTTTCCCCGAGCAGTGCCACTGCCTGCATGATCTGTCCCGACTGGCAATACCCGCATTGTGGTGCCTGGGCCTCTATCCAGGCTTCCTGAACCGGATGATCACCATTTTCAGACAAGCCTTCTATTGTAGTGATTTTTTGATTTTTGTCCAAACCATTAACAGGCATGGCACATGCCCTCATTGGATTGCCGTCCACATGCACAGTGCAAGACCCGCACAGGGCAATACCACATCCATATTTTGTACCTGTAAGCCCAAGATGTTCCCTTAATACCCAAAGCAAAGAAGTATCTTCTTCAACATCTACCTGAAATATTTTATTGTTTATATTTAACGAATAAGCTGCCATGATTGCTCAAAATAGTATAGGCTTAATTTACTAAAAAACAGGCTAAAATAAAGGTTAGGGACAAAATTTATTTTTGGGATCTGTATCTGTCTACAAATCGTCTGAGTATTTCTTTGGGGACAGGTACATTCGATTGTCGTATTGCTTTGATTAGCTCTTCTGCTTCTTCGGGCTGGAAATAACCGGCATATTTATAAATTCTGACACGCAAAATAAACTCGTCGGCATCAGCTTCCGGATGAAATTGAGTTGCATAGATATTTTCTTTAACCCGAAACATCTGGACCGGACAAGGGCCAGATGCAGCCAGGAGAACGGCTCCGGCAGGAATAGTATCGCAGGCTTCCTTATGCCCTGCCAATGCAGGGAATTTCTTTGGAAGGCCTTCTAAAAGGGGATCTTTAGCCCCTTCATCAGTTACCCAGACATCGACACTACCTATTGGTTCGGCATATTTGTCGGAAATGGTAGCTCCGCAATACCGGCCCAATAGTCCGTTAGCGGAACAGACTCCAAGAAATGGAAAATCCCGAGGCATCACCTTGTCAAATAGCGAATAAAAAAAATCTTCAACATTTTTTTGAGCAATACTTTTGTTCGCTTCAGGAATACCCACATCAAAAGGACTGCCGCCAGCAATTATGGCGGAGTAGTTTTTAATATCTATATCCTGACTATTGTCTTTTTCAACCCTGATGCGATGCACCTCTGCAGTGGACAATCCGCCGACGCGTAAAATGGCCCTAAACTCACTGTCGGAAGCTTCAGTTTCGGGCCGCATTTGTAGAATAAGAAATTTTTTCACGGAATCTTTTTTATGATTCTGTAAGCAGCAACTTTAGTTGCTGTGCAATTACCCGCTATAAAAGTAAATTTTTAACGCACCCCGTGCACATTCATTTTCAGGGTATAAATGGAATTCATAGCGGTAACAAACAGTATATTTTGATCTGGTCCACCAAATGTAACATTGGCTGTCCATTTTTGCGGTACCGGAATTTGAAGTATTTCTTCTCCTTTCTTGTTAAAGACGGTTACGCCATTACCGGTCAAATAAACATTACCCTGATTATCTATTGTCATTCCATCTGAACCCATTTCTGCAAATAGCTTTTTATTGCTGAGATCACCATTTTCCAAAATAGTATAGCTATATGTTTTTTTATCACCTATATCCGCGATATAAATCATTTTGCCATCCGGAGTTCCTATTATTCCATTCGGTTGAACCAGATCGTCGGCAACAATGCGCAACTCCTTCATGTCGGGAGTCATATAATATACTCGTTCTTTTTCAATTTCTTTCGCTTTGCGCTCCCAATAAGGTCTTTGGTAATAGGGATCTGTAAAATAAATTCCTCCCTGCGCATCTACCCAAAGGTCATTTGGGCCATTGAGCTTTTTTCCCTGGAATTCATCCACCAGGACAGTTGGTTTTTTATCCTTATTTATTCTCCAGAGTTCAAATTTTTCATCGGCGCAGGCCAAAAGATTTCCATCGTGATCAAAGTAGAGCCCGTTGGATCTACCGGCCTCATCCATAAATATTGAGACCGAATTATCCGATGCGCTCCATTTTATAATTTTGTTATTAGGCTGATCGGTGAAATACACATCCCCATTTTTATCCATTGCCGGGCCTTCAGTGAACAGGTAATCTGCTGCAACCAGAGTGAGCTTGGCCTCATCAGCCACAAGTTCCGGCTTCTGAGCTTTGCATCCTAAGGTCAGGAGTAAGATCAGAATCGTCTTTAAATATTTCATATTCAAGCTGTTAATTGAATTATTAGAATTAATTTCCGGTCCATCCCGGTCCACGTACTACCCTGCCGGGGAAAGCTCCGGTATGTTCTCCGTCTTTGAGTACCTGAGTACCATTTACAAAGATATGTTTCATTCCTGTGGCATACTGATGTGGCTTTGAAAAGGTAGCATTGTCCTTGATTTTATCGGCATCAAAAAGAACGACATCTGCATAATATCCCGGTTTGAGTGCACCTCTGTTCTTTAGTTTTAGATTTGTTGCAGGGAGGGTAGTGAGCTTATAAATGGCTTCCTCCAGCGGAATAACCTTTTCATCTCGTACAAAATGGCCTAATAAACGCGCAAAGGATCCATAGGCTCTTGGATGTGTGCTTTGTTCCAGGAACACACCTTCATTGGTATACGATCCTGCATCTGAACAGATGGCCATATATGGAAGTGCTAATTTCTTTTTAATATTCTCTTCGGACATTGAGAAGTATACTACCTGAATTCTGCTATCGTCTTCCTGTATTAAATCAACCACGGTTTCAGCCGCGGATTTATTTCTTTCCTTTGCTATTTCATCAAGAGTTTTACCTATCAGTTGCCTCATTTGTTTATTTCTGAAACCGACTAACAAAATCTTATCCGGTGGTACATGAAATTTTATTTCCTGTATCATCTGCTTCCTCTTTGCGGGCTGTGCTATAAGTTCCATCGTTTTATTGTGCCCTCCTTCTTTGGCCCATGCCGGCAATAAAATATTGAGACCGGTTGAACTGGCATTGTACATATACATATCGGTAGTTATTGGCAGTCCTTGTTTACGTGCATTATCCACCAACTGTATAGCGCTGTCCAGTAAATGCCAGTTGGCGGTACCGGATGCTTTAAAGTGATAAATTTCTGAACGTATGCCTGCCTCTTTGGATATTGTAATCAGTTCCTGTACGGCATCAAGAAGGTTTTCTTCTTCATCCCGGATATGAGAGATGTACATGCCATCATAATCTGCAACAATTTTGGCAAGTTCAATAATTTCTTCAGTTTTTGCATGTCCGCTTGGTACATAAATCAATGAAGTAGACAAGCCCATAGCACCCTCCTCCATAGCCTGTTTGGTAAGCACTTTCATTTTTTCCAATTCGGCAGCATCGGGGGGTCTGTTTTCATAATTCATGACATAATTCCTCAAGGTTCCATTTCCAATAAAGGAGGCAATATTAGTTGATACACCTTTCTCTTCAAGAAATTCCAGGTATTCGCCCAGGGTAGTCCAGTTAATATCATAAGTGATATTTTGTTGCGACTCCTTCATTTCCTGCTTCATAGCTTCATTTAACGGACCCATGGAATGACCCTCGCCCATAACTTCAAGGGTAACACCTTGCCTGATATCCCCCTGAGACCTGCCATCTTCAATGAGCGCTACGTTGGCCCAACTTAACATATTTATGAAACCTGGAGCAACGGTAAGACCGGTTGCATCTATCTCCATTAAACCAGCGGCATTTTTTAAATCGCCAATCATAACAATGGTATCTGCATTAATGGCAATATCTCCTACAAATGAGGGTTCTCCGGATCCATCCATAATGATGCCATTTCTGATAACCAGATCATAGGGTTCATGCTTCTCACAGGCCAGGATTAGAATGACAACTGTAAGGGCTATGGCAATTTGTTTTA
>JAHEBI010000169.1 GCA_024642325.1 Eudoraea sp.
ACCCGTGGAGGTCGAATACGCATCTGAATTTAGGTATAGAAATCCTGTGATTACAGATAAAGATGTTGTGATTGCCATTTCTCAATCCGGGGAAACTGCGGACACCTTAGCAGCCATAAAGCTGGCCAAAGAAAAAGGAGCGTTTGTATTTGGTGTTTGCAATGTAGTTGGGTCTTCTATCGCAAGGGAAACTCATGCGGGGGCCTATACCCATGCCGGACCGGAAATTGGTGTCGCTTCAACTAAAGCATTTACAACGCAGATAACAGTGCTGACACTTGTTGCACTAAAACTGGCTAAAGAAAAAGGTGAATTTTCTGAATCTAAATTTCATGAATACCTTTCTGAATTAGAAAATATACCAGGTAAAGTGGAAATAGCACTTCAAACTAATACTTTAGTGGAATTAATAGCCAATGAGTATAAAGATTCAGAAAATTGTTTATACCTGGGTAGGGGTTATAACTTTCCCGTGGCATTGGAAGGAGCACTTAAACTGAAGGAAATAAGTTATATTCATGCTGAGGGATATCCCGCAGCTGAAATGAAACACGGGCCTATTGCACTTATTGATGAACAAATGCCGGTTATTGTAATTGCTACAAGTAAGGGACACTATGAGAAGGTTGTTAGTAATATTCAGGAAATTAAGTCCAGAAAAGGGAAAATTATTGCCATAGTGACAGAAGGTGACGACCAGGTTAAAGAGTTGGCAGATCATGTGGTCGAAATTCCTGAAACCATCGAAAGTCTAACCCCTCTTTTAACTACCATACCCCTTCAATTGTTGGCTTATCACATCGCAATAATGAGAGGGTGTAATGTTGATCAACCTCGAAATTTGGCTAAATCGGTTACGGTGGAATAATATATTCACATTAAACTAAATTAAAAGGTGACCATATTTTTGGTCACCTTTTTTAGTTAAATTAAAAATACGTAAATTTTATAGGCCTTAAGTTGCGAAATTAATACTATGCGCGCATACTTTTTCCGTATTTTACATTTACAATTTAAAAAAATCGGTATCTTGGTATCAAACTTAATGAACTACAAAATGAGAGCAATTTTATTAGTATTCTTCTTAATGCTGGGAATTGGGGGTTTTGCACAAACCATTGTAAGGGGATATGTAGGAGATCAAAATGGAGATCCGGTGCCGGGAGCAAACTTGGTGATTGTTGGCAAAGCAATAGGTACCGTAACTGATTTTGATGGAAACTATGTTTTGGAAACTTCAGTAGCACCCCCCTTTCAGTTAAGGATTACAAGTATAGGGTACTCGGATACTACAATAGAAGTTACTCTTAACGATCAGACCATCAATATAACCATTACAGAAACTCAGACTATTTTAGACGAGGTGGTCATCGGTGCGTCACGAACCCCTGAACGAATATTTGAATCGCCGGTTTCAGTGGAACGGTTTGGATTAAGAGATATAAAAAACACTACTGCAGAATCTTTTTATGGCGGTCTTCAAAACCTGAAAGGAGTAGACATAAATACAAACAGTTTAACATTTCAATCAATAAATACCAGAGGGTTTGCGACTTTTGCGAATACAAGGTTTATGCAATTGGTTGACGGAATGGATAATACGGCACCCGGACTTAACTTTGTGTTAGGGAATTTGGTTGGTATGTCTGAACTGGAAGTACAAAGCGTGGAAATATTGCCTGGGGCTTCTTCTGCATTATACGGTGCAGGTGCCTTCAATGGGATATTATTTATGAGAAGCAAAAACCCCTTCGATTTTCAGGGAATAAGCGCCTATTTCAAAACTGGAATTACTTCACAGACTGCTGCAGGAGATAATCCCTATTATGACTTTGGGTTGAGGTTTTCACATGCGTTTAGCGAAAAGGTAGCTTTTAAGGCTAATTTTTCTTATTTAAGCGGGGAAGACTGGCACGCTAATAACTTTGAAGATTTGAATAATCCGGGAGCGACAAGGTCTAATCCTGCTTATGATGGGTTAAATGTCTATGGAGATGAAGTGGGAATACTCCTTAATTTTGATGCTGCCGCAGGATTACCCTCCGGAACAGTTGGCTCTGCATTTGTTACCAGAACGGGATACGAGGAACGTGACCTTACAAATTATAATGCACAAAGTGTAAAAACAGATTTTTCTCTTCACTACAGACCTTTTGCCAATGATTTTGAAATTATTTACAACGGGAGGATTGGTCGTGGTAATACCATTTATCAGGGCGCAAACAGATATGCAGTTAAAAACTTTACGCTTCAACAACATAAATTTGAGGTCAGGAATGATAATTTCTTTGCTAGGGCTTATGTTACTTCGGAAGCTTCAGGGGATTCTTATGACACGAGATTTGCCGCAATTAATATCAATAGATCATGGAAATCCGATACAGATTGGTTTACGCAATACGCACAGACCTATATAGGCGGTAGATTGGGTGTTGGTACAGGAATTTTGCTTGACGAAGAAACAGCACATGCCCTTGCAAGACAAGTAGCTGATACCGGCCGTTTGGTGCCTGGGACCCCTGGTTTTGATTCGGCTTTTAATAGAGTAACTTCTGATGGGGATTTAACCAAAGGGGCAAAATTTATTGACAACACCAAATTTCGGCATCTGGATGGTAATTATAATTTCAGCCATATAACAAGTGATATTGTGGACGTGCAGGTTGGGGGATCCTTCAGGGAATATGAACTTAATTCAAGTGGGACGATATTTACCGATAGTGATGGGCCCATTAAGTATAATGAGTTTGGAGCCTATCTTCAACTTCAGAAAAAACTTTTGGATGAACGCCTAAAACTTACCGGATCTATTCGTTATGACAAAAATGAATTTTTTGATGGTTTCTTATCTCCCAGATTAACAGTGGCATACACGGCAGGAGAAGAAAGGAATCACAATATCAGGGTATCCGTACAGCAAGGTTTCAGAAACCCCACTACACAGGATTTGTTTATTGGATTAAATGCCGGACGATCTATTTTGGTGGGATCTGCTCCTGACAATTTAGACAGGGATGTCAGAACGTTTCCTTTAACTACAGCCGGGACTGCGCTAACCGGAGCCACTTCAGTTGATATAGTTGGAAGGGCAGCATACGAAAATGCATATTCATTAAATTCGGTTCAAACAGGCAACCCTACGGCAGTGAATACTCCATTAATTAAACCTGAAGAGATAACAGCATTCGAAGTGGGATACAGGGCTCAGTTCGGTCAACTTGCAATAGATTTGAGCGGGTACTACAATAAGTATAAAAACTTTATTTCCAATACCACCGTTTTAGTTCCTTTTTATGGGCAAGCCGGTGATGGCGGACTATCCCTGTTGGCATTACAGAATGGAGATACCTTTCAATACCAAACATATACTAATTCGTTGGCGGACATTAATTCTTATGGAGCCACCATAGGTGTGGATTACAGGTTACTCGATAAATTTAATGTTGGTGCAAACTATACTTATGCCGATTTGGATTTTGACCAGGCTGCTTTTCCGGATTTCAGGACTAATTTCAATACCCCTAAGCATAAATTTAAAGCCTCCTTTGGCAGTAACGAATTATTCCAAAATTTTGGGTTTAACATAAATTACAGATGGAGTGACACCTATTTTTGGCAGGCTACTTTTGCAGACGGTGATATTGATGCATATAGCGTTCTGGATTTACAAATCAACTATACAGTTCCCGGTATAAAATCTATATTCAAAGCCGGTGGTTCTAATATCTTAGGGGAAGAATATTTTTCTGCAATAGGAACTGGAGCTATAGGATCTATCTTTTATGTATCCTGGACTATTAACCCTTAGTGATTTTATATCTTAATGAGAATAATGGCACCTGTAACAAGGTGCTTTTTTTTATATCAAAAAATTCAGGCTTTGCATTCCTATTTCAAAAGGAAAAACATATCTTTGCAGCCTGAAAAAACAATCAATTTATACAGCTGAATAAGTTTTTTAAATTGTCTTAATTTATAAATATAAATACTTGAATAATGGCTAAAGTTACAGGTAGAGTATCCCAGATAATTGGACCGGTTATTGACGTAGAATTTCAATCTGGAGCAGATCTTCCAAGAATTTATGATTCCCTTGAAATTACCAGGAAGGATGGTTCTCTTTTGGTATTAGAAGTGCAATCACATATTGGAGAAAATACAATTAGGTCTATATCCATGGATTCTACAGACGGTTTGAGCAGAGGTACTGAAGTGGTAGCTACTGGTAACGCCATTCAAATGCCTGTTGGGGAAGATATATATGGACGCCTGTTTAATGTTATTGGAGATGCCATTGATGGCCTTGGTGATTTACCAAAGTCTGGTAAAAACGGACTTCCAATACATAGGGAAGCTCCAAAATTTGAAGATTTATCTACTTCTACAGAAGTTCTATTTACGGGAATAAAAGTCATAGATCTTATTGAACCTTATGCTAAAGGGGGCAAAATTGGTTTATTTGGTGGTGCCGGAGTGGGTAAAACAGTATTGATTCAGGAATTGATTAATAATATAGCCAAAGGCCATGGCGGACTTTCTGTATTTGCCGGTGTGGGAGAGCGTACAAGAGAAGGAAATGATTTGTTGCGTGAGATGTTGGAATCCGGTATTATAAAATACGGGGATGACTTTATGCATTCAATGGAAGCAGGTGGATGGGACTTATCCAAGGTTGATAAAAAAGTAATGAAGGAATCAAAGGCAACTTTTGTTTTTGGTCAGATGAATGAACCTCCCGGGGCTCGTGCAAGGGTGGCCCTTTCAGGACTTACAATTGCCGAATATTTTCGGGATGGTGCCGGTGACGGACAAGGGAAAGATGTTTTGTTTTTTGTAGATAATATTTTCCGATTTACACAAGCTGGTTCAGAAGTATCGGCACTTTTGGGAAGGATGCCTTCTGCGGTAGGTTACCAACCCACTTTGGCCACAGAAATGGGGACAATGCAAGAACGAATTACATCAACAAAAAGAGGTTCCATTACCTCAGTGCAGGCGGTATACGTTCCGGCGGATGACTTAACAGACCCGGCGCCCGCTACGACTTTTGCTCACTTAGATGCGACTACCGTGTTGTCTCGGAAAATTGCGGAACTTGGTATTTATCCAGCTGTTGATCCGCTTGATTCCACTTCCAGAATTCTTACAGCGGAAATATTGGGAAAAGATCATTATGCCTGCGCTCAAAGAGTGAAAGAACTTTTACAGCATTATAAGGAATTACAGGATATTATCGCTATTCTTGGAATGGAGGAACTTTCGGAAGAAGATAAATTAGCAGTAGGAAGGGCCAGACGTGTACAGCGATTTTTATCACAACCCTTCCATGTAGCTGAACAGTTTACCGGTATACCAGGTGTTCTTGTTGATATTAAGGAAACCATTAAAGGGTTTAATATGATTATGGATGGCGAATTAGATCATTTGCCTGAATCCGCCTTTAACCTCAAAGGAACAATAGAAGAGGCGATTGAAGCCGGTGAAAAAATGTTGGCTGAAGTTTAAAGAATATATAACTATGTACCTAGAAATTGTATCCCCAGAAGCAGTCTTATTTGCAGGAGAAGTTATATCGGTAACGGTACCCGGAATAGACGGGGAATTTCAGATGCTTACAAACCATGCACCTATAGTTTCAATTCTTCAGGAAGGGGATGTAAAGATTCAAGGCGATATCCGGATAGAGGAGGAGTATGAAAATAGGTTTACCAAAGATTCAAATGGAAAAACGATACTTCATATAAATAGCGGTACAATAGAACTTAATGATAACAAATTAATTGTTCTTGCAGATTAGAGTAGTTGGATAAAATATAAAAAAGGCCATACAAATCAGCTTGTGTGGCTTTTTTATTTCAGGGCTATTAAATGCCATTTCCTGCCATTGGATACATAAGTCTTTAGCTCTTTGAAACCTACTGAAAAATGAGCGTTAAGTGAGCGTGTATTTAATGCATCTACTTCAGTAATAATACAATTGAAATTTGCTCCTATTCCCTCCTTCATTTTCTCGTAAAGCTTCTGAAAAATGCCCATTTTACGATATTCTTTGTCAATACATACCTGTCCCATAACCATATATTGTTGATCCTTGGATAATATGGCGTTGA
>JAHEBI010000170.1:0-1250 GCA_024642325.1 Eudoraea sp.
GGACAGGATGGGTCTCGAAGAAGGAGAAGTGATCCAGCATTCTATGATGACCAAATCTATTGAAAGGGCACAGAAAAAAGTGGAAGAAAATAACTTTGGTATTCGTAAACGACTTTTGGAATATGACGATGTAATGAATGCCCAGCGTGAGGTTGTTTATAAAAGAAGACGGCACGCTCTTCAGGGAGAAAGACTTAAATTGGACATTGCCAACATGATCTATGATACTTGTGAAGTAATTGCAGATACCAATAAGGGAGCCAATGATTATAAGAATTTTGAATTTGAGCTCATCAAGTATTTTTCCATTACCTCCCCGGTTTCAGAGGAGGAATTTGCCAAACAGAGTTTTCAGGAGATTGCAAATACAACCTATACTGCAGCCTATGATTATTACAAGAACAAAATGGAAAGAAGCGCTGCAACTGCTTTCCCGGTAATCAAAAAGGTGTATGAAGACAACAGTAATAAATTTGAACGTATTGTAGTTCCTTTTACAGACGGTATTAAATCGCTCAATGTGGTTACCAATCTTAAAAATGCCTATGAATCTAATGGCAAAGAATTGGTTACAGATTTTGAAAAGAATATTACTCTTGCCATAATTGATGACTCATGGAAAACTCACCTCAGAAAAATGGATGAGTTAAAACAGTCTGTTCAATTGGCTGTTCATGAACAGAAAGATCCTTTGCTGATTTATAAGTTTGAAGCTTTTGAACTTTTTAAAAGCATGATAGACAAGGTAAATAAAGAAGTTGTTTCCTTTCTGTTCAAGGGGGAATTACCTTCATCAGATACCAATGAGATTCAGGAAGCCAGGAATGTACGCAGGCCAAAAGAGAAGTTAAATACCTCTAAGGAAGAAATCCCGAATAGCGATGAACTAGCAGCACGAAGCAGAGCCGTAGGACAGAATCAGGGCGGCAGGGCTCCCATAACAGAAACTATTGTTAGGGAAAAGCCCAAAATTGGAAGAAATGAAAAAGTCACCATAAAAAATGTAATGTCTGGCGAGAGCAAGACTGTCAAATTCAAACAGGCAGAACCCCTTATAGACCGTGGGGAATGGGTATTGATTGAAGATTGATAAAAGTATAAGGTGTTATCGTTATAAGGCGTCCACAAAAGGGCGCCTTTTTTTTATTCAAAATGCTATATCTTTAGGATCAATACCTAACTTTTTCTCTGATATGAAATCTTCGCGACGTAAATTCCTTACCTCTATTAGTATGCTTGCCGCCTCCACG
>JAHEBI010000170.1:1260-6099 GCA_024642325.1 Eudoraea sp.
TGATTTTGGAACTAATGCCAAACTAAAAATTGCACTTGTTGGAACAGGCATTCGGGGCATTACATTTTGGGGTAAACGCCTGGTGGATCAATATTCCGATATTCTGGAGTTTGTAGGATTGTGTGACATAAATCCCGGGCGCCTGGCCTTTGGAAAAAAATATACCGGAGCTAACTGCCCTGTTTTTACAAATTTTGAGAAAATGATCCAGGATTCTAAACCAGACCTTGTAATCGTAACCACTAAAGATGCAACTCACCATGAGTTTATAATCAAAGCCATGGAAATGGGTTGTGACGTGCTTACTGAAAAACCTTTGACTACCGATGAATACAAGTGTCAGGCAATACTGGATGCGGAAATAAAGTCGGGCAAAAACCTGATTGTAGGTTTTAACTATCGTTGGAGCCCATACAATACTAAAATAAAAGAATTATTGTCAGAAAATATTATTGGAAAACTAACTTCAGTAGACTTTCACTGGTATCTGAATACCTACCACGGGGCCAGTTATTTCAGAAGATGGCACGGACAGATGGAAAGCAGCGGCTCTTTATGGGTACATAAGGCTACCCATCATTTTGACCTGCTTAACTGGTGGATCAATTCTGAACCTGCAGAAGTATTCGCATTCGGTGATTTGGAATTCTATGGTAAAAACGGAGCTTTCAGAGGGAATAACTGCAGAACTTGCAGCCATCAATCTGAATGTGACTTCTATTGGGACATTACCAAAGATCAGTTTCTAACTAATTTATATGCAGATAATGAGAAATATGACGGGTATATCCGTGACAATTGTTTATTCCGTAATGAAATAAATATATACGATAAAATGTCTGCTCAGGTAAAATATCAGAATAATGTACAGTTAAATTATTCGCTTACTACCTACTCCCCAATGGAGGGTTGGAGGGTTGCGTTTAATGGAACGGAAGGAAGACTGGAAGCGTGGATAGATATCCCTTATTATGAGGAGATGAAAATAAATCAGGCGGAATTACATGACAAAGAAATGGAACAAACTAATGACGACGAGTTTAGTTATGAGCCTATAATAGTGCACAAATTGTGGCAGGATTTCGAAACCATAAAAGTTGAAAAAGAAAAAAGCGGCCATGGTGGGGGTGACCAGCGCTTACAGGATAAGATTTTCAAAAGTCCGGATACGGCAGACCCATATGGACGGACAGCAGGGAGCAGGGATGGAGCCATGTCTGTACTTATTGGCATCGCAGCAAGAAAAAGTATTGAAACCAATACGGCTGTCAAAATTAAGGATCTGACAAATTTAAAACCCAAAGAAGTACGGGGTTAACATTTTGATTTTTGTAAATAATAAAATTATTATTTGTCCGAATAGCTGTTGAATATGTGATAAAACATATATAGCTTTACACCATTAAGGGAATTCGCTTCCCACATACAGTTGCGACTTTTCTTATGTAGTATCTTCATCAATGCCAATAATTACTTACTATGGAAGAAGCAATCAAACATCAGCACAGAATAGGAGATAAAATACGTCTGACACTTCGGGTAAGCTATTTTGCTTCTGTCTTCTCTTTCATATTCGGCCTGATTTGTCTTTTTGTTCTGGATATCAATGAAGTAGTCCCCTATGTATTTCTGGGGTTTGGCGTGCTAAGCGTGATTAATAACCTGTTATATGTATCACATAAAAATCTTACACTTACCTATAACATCCTCTCTATACTTGGCCTGGGTTCAGCCACTGCCATCACCATGTTTACAGGTGGTATAAACAGTCCGTTTATTTTTGTTCTCGCTATCGTTGTGTTTGCAGGATATGCCACTACAAGAAATTATGGGAAGATTTATTTGTACCTCTCCATTCTGATTATATCCATGATTTTTGTTCAGGGAATTTCAGATTTTTCTTTAACCCGTAATGTAGTTCCCGCTGAAAATCAAAACATTTTTAGTTTTTTAAGCGTCCTGTTTTCCGTATACCTTCTTGGTGGAGTTCTGGGTAAAAACCTTTTAAAAGCGCACCATAACCTCTATAAAACCAAGATGGAAATAGAAGAGCGGATACACGAAAAAGACACGCTTCTAAAAGAGGTGCACCACCGGGTTAAAAATAATTTGCAAACGGTTTCCAGCCTGTTAAGCCTTCAATCCAGGGGAATAAAGGATGAAAAAGTAAAAAATCTTATAAAAAGTAGTCAGAACAGAGTTATCTCTATGGCCATGGTTCATGAAATGCTTTACATGCGAGACGATCTCTCTAAAATAAATTATAAATCCTATGTTGAGGAATTAAGTGAATATCTGGTTAAATCTGTTAAGGGTGCCGATAGTAACGTTAAGGTAAACATTAATATTCCACAGATAGAATTGGGTATAGATACGGCTATTCCGCTGGGTCTCCTAATCAATGAGGCACTTACAAATGCCCTTAAATACGGGATAAAAGGTAATACTCAAGGGGAAATTCATATTGAGTTAAAGAAAATTGCCGATAAAGACTATATCCTCAATATTGGAGATAATGGTGTTGGTTTTTCTGAAGACGTGAATTTTAAAAATACCCGTTCTTTGGGTTTAAAGCTAATTCATAACCTTGCCCGTCAGCTAAAAGGTTCTATAATCAGGGACTTTTCAAAAAAAGGAACGAACTATATTGTGAATTTTAAAGAAATAGGCCAGAGCGACTTTCATCAATCTGTTGCATAAGG
This sequence comes from Eudoraea sp., assembly GCA_024642325.1. GTDB lineage: Bacteria > Bacteroidota > Bacteroidia > Flavobacteriales > Flavobacteriaceae > Eudoraea. Next base: position 3,963 of record JAHEBI010000170.1, read on the forward strand.
GAAACCTTATTTGGGTGCTGTACTTTTCTTCTCCTGATTTAATGTATTCCAGTCCTGAAAAGACTTTCTGCTAAGGCAATTTATGCCTATATTTAGCTGACTAACTCAAAATTACCCTTATGAAGAATATAGTACTTATATGGCTTTTACTTTGCTCTACCCTCCTATTTAGCCAGGATTACTTTTTTAAAAAATACCATCCTTTTGATAGCAAAATACCATCTCCTGAAGAGTTTTTAGGATATGCCATAGGGGAGCATCATACCAGGCATGATCTAATAGTGGCTTATTTTCAAAAACTTGCCGAGGTTTCTGACCGGGCCTCAATTCAGGAATACGGAAAAACACATGAAGGGCGAAAACTGGTAATCTTAACCATCACTTCACCTGATAATTTAGTGAACCTCGAATCCATTAAGGAAAGACACCTGGCTTACACAGATCCCGGTAAATCTATTTCACCGGATAGTTCACTTCCAATTTTAATCAATCTGGGTTATAATGTACACGGAAATGAGCCCTCCAGTTCAGAAGCAGCCCTGCTGAGTGCTTATACGTTTGTGGCTTCCGATAATCCGGAAATATTAAATTACCTAACGAATGCAGTGATCTTTATAGATCCGGCCATCAATCCGGACGGTCGGGATCGACACACTCAATGGGCAAATAGCTATCAGGGCAATCCTTTGGTTGCAGACCCCCAGGATGCCGAACATAATGAATACTGGCCCGGCGGACGTACCAATCACTATTGGTTCGACCTTAACCGGGACTGGCTTCTGGCAATTAACCCGGAGAGCAGGGGGAAACTCAAATGGTATCATGATTGGTATCCCAATGTGGTAACCGATTTTCACGAAATGGGTTCACAAAACACCTTTTTCTTTGAACCTATGAAAGCAAACGGCTCACTTAACCCCATTATGCCCAAAAAGAACTACGAAGATCTTAATAATTTGTTTGGAAACTATTTCGCGCAGGCTATGGACAGCATAGGCTCGTTTTATTTTACCAAAGAGTCTTTTGACGGAACCTACCCGGGCTACGGTTCTTCCTATCCTGATATTCAGGGAGGGCTTGGGTTGCTGTTTGAACAGGCCAGTTCCAGGGGGCATAAGCAGAAAACTGCTTTTGGGGAAATCACTTTTCCCTTTACTATCCGGAACCAGTATACTTCCAGTGTTACCACCGTTAAGGCAGCTGTCGAAAATAAGGACTATCTAAGGTCATATCAAAAAGAATTCTTTAAAACAGCTATGATGAATTCTGCCATAAAAGGAATACAGGGATACAGTTTTGGAGACCGCTATGACAAAAATCGTGTAAAAGCTTTTGTGGACAAACTATTAATCCACAAGATAGGCGTGTACAAATATGGAAATGATTCCTATGTAGTACCCACCTCCCAGCCCCAGTACAGAATGGTGCAAACGATGTTTGAAACATATAACAAATACCGCGACAGTGTTTTTTATGATGCTTCAGCCTGGTCTGTAGCAAATTTTTATAATATGAATTACCGTGGGTTAAAGAAGGTAACCCTGGGAGATAAAATAACTTCCACGGCCGATCTTGCAAATGTTTCACCTGTGCAAAAATCTTCCTATGCCTATATTATTGATTGGGATGATTATAATGCTCCTGCTGTATTGAATTTTCTTCAATCTAAAGAGCTGGTGCTTTCTTCGGCATTTAAACCATTTACGACAAAAGTTGATAATACCAGTAAATCTTTTAATTATGGAGCCTTGGTTCTACCTATAAGCCTTCAAAAGAAAGATGCTGATGAAGTTTATCAATGGGTGCTGCAGGCACAGGAAAAATTTCAGGTTCCCATCTATGGCATTGCCACCGGCTATAACAGCGAAGGAATAGACCTGGGAAGCAATAATATTCGTCCCTTAACAAAACCCAAGGCCGCCATGCTTATAGGAGATGGCATTCGCTCTTACGAAGCCGGTGAGGTCTGGCATTTATTGGACACCAGGGTACAAATGCCCATTACAAAAATACCTATCCGCAATTTCGACAAAGCCAAACTGGGAGAATACAATACACTGGTGATGGTTTCAGGGAGCTATAAACTTACAGACAAGCAACAGGCCAAACTAACCGAATGGGTAAAAAAGGGGAATAC
>JAHEBI010000171.1 GCA_024642325.1 Eudoraea sp.
GTTATATTAATTCAAAAAAGCGACGATTTTTTGCGAGGATCACCTCATTAGTTGCGATTTTGGTTATGATCCCGGCAATAGTTACCTTTTATAATGTATTTCAGGAATCTCGTTATATGAGTCAGGCCCAGGAATTAATTAACAAAACCATTGTACTTTATAAATTTAAGGATAGGGGCAGGTATTTGGACAACCTTACAGAAATAAAATATAACAAGAATGGGACATCTACCATTGAATTAGTCTGTATGGGAGACGAACTTATTCCGGATAATATTATAGCCAGCTGGCAAGAACAAAAAAATACATTTTCCAGGCTAAAAGATACAGAACTAAAAATAGTACAGGGAGGAAGAGATGATTCTGAAATAAAGTTTAATTATATCAATGAATTATATGAGACTAAAAAGGCGGAATTATTAAATAAAGATGAGCGCATAAGTCTTCTGGAATCGGAGCTGGCTAAAATGAGCAAGCTAACGACAAAACAAATTCCGTTTCAACAGATCAGTGCTGAAGCTAAAACCAATTATAACAATCTGGATAGTTTAATGTTTGCCTATACTATAACTACCGACTTTAATAAAATTGATACCATTCCTATTTTTGAGGTAGTATGGAAGAAGGGAACAAATCGGAAAGATATAAACCAGGATACCCAGAAACTGAGTCAATGGCTAAAATTGCGATTGAATGACGATAAGGTGCGGATAAAATAGAGGGTAAACTAGTTTCGTTCCTCAATATACATTTGTCTCACTTTTTTGAATAACTCAGAGGAGTAAACAAAATTCGTGACAGCCTTATTGTCCGTTTTAAAAATCTCTTTATTGGTTCCTTCCCATTCCTTGATGCCATGCTGGAGAAAGATTATTTTTTCACCAATTTCCATTACAGAATTCATGTCGTGGCTGTTAATTACTGTAATAATGTCAAATTCTTTGGTGATCTCCTGAATTAAGTTATCTATTAAAATCGCAGTTTTTGGGTCCAGACCGGAATTTGGCTCATCACAAAATAAATATTTCGGATTCATTACTATGGCCCTTGCAATAGCGACCCTTTTTTGCATCCCTCCGGAAATTTCGGAAGGGTATTTTTTATGGGCATCAATAAGGTTAACACGATTTAATACAATATTTACTCTGTCTTCCATTTCAGATCTTGACTGCCTGGTGAACATATCCATTGGAAACATTACATTTTCTTCAACCGTCATGGAATCAAACAATGCACTGCCCTGGAAAACCATACCCATATCTTGTCTTAAATCCCGTTTTTCACCAGGAGACAATTTAGCAAACATTCTGCCGTCATAGCTAATCGTTCCCTCATCTGGTACAATTAACCCCAAAAGACACTTCATAAATACCGTTTTACCGGAGCCGCTCTGACCTATGATCAGATTGGTCTTTCCTTTTTCAAAAGAAGTAGTTATACCTTTTAATACATGGGTATCTCCGAATGATTTATGTAAGTTTTTAACTTCTATCATTAGCCCAACAATAGGTGTGTAAGAATAAAATTAGAAATAATGATCACCACACTCGTCCATACAAAAGAGGTTGTACTTGCTTTGCCGACATCCAGGGCACCTCCTTCCATATAATACCCATGGAATGATGGAACAGTGGCTATTATAAAGGCAAAAACTATGGATTTAATAAAGGAATAAGTCACATGAAAAGGGATGAAATCTAATTGAATTCCTTGAATAAATTCTGTGGATGTGCTGTGCCCCCCTAATGTATTGGCAATCAAGCCTCCAAAAATCCCCAGATACATGGCAATGGCTACTACAAAAGGATAAAGGAACATGGCTATAATCTTTGGGAAAACCAAATAATTTAGAGAATTTACCCCCATCACTTCCAAAGCATCTATCTGTTCGGTCACTCGCATAGTGCCTATACTGGAAGTAATATAGGAACCCACTTTTCCTGCCATTATGATAGATGTAAAAGTCGGGGCAAACTCCAGAATAACTGATTGTCTGGTAGCAAATCCGATCAGGTCTTTTGGAATCAGGGGATTTGTTAGATTTAAGGCAGTCTGGATTGCTACAACTCCTCCCATGAAAATGGAAATAAAGATAACGATCCCCATAGAACCATATATTAATTCATCAATTTCCTTTAAAATTAACGATTTCATTATTGACCACTTTGTAGGTTTTTTAAAAACCTCGCGAACCATAATGTAATAGCGGCCTATTGATGAGATATAATTCATGAAACTATGCTCTACTTCTGCCCGTAAAAATAGTAATATTAGCCTTCATTTAACCTTGATTTAAAATTTTAAAGTTTAATTTAATTACTTTAGAGCCCTCAATTTATACAACATGCTAGGCAAAAGCTATTTTTTTTCCATCTTATCTATTGGATTATTTTTATCTACTTCAAAAGTTACAGGCCAAAGAAGGGCCAAAGAATCTGATAAAATAGAAATTTCTACTCCGCTAAAAACCACACCTAAATTGGTCGTAGGTATAGTTGTAGATCAGATGCGCTATGACTACCTCACACGTTTTTGGAATCATTATGGAGATGATGGTTTTAAACGCTTTGTCAATGAAGGTTTTAATTGCAAAAATAATCACTTTAATTATGCGCCTACAAGCACAGGCCCCGGGCATGCATCTGTATACACGGGCACTACTCCGGCAACACATGGAATTATTGGCAATGAATGGTATGATAAGGAGAATGACAAAATGGTCTATTGTGCATCCGATGAATCATACGCTGCAGTTGGAACGAATTCAGATGTGGGAAAAATGTCACCTCACAGGCTTACTGTAACGACCATTACGGATCAGTTGCGCTTACATACGCAGATGAGGGGTAAAGTCATAGCTATTGCACTAAAAGACAGAGGAGCTGTTCTTCCGGGAGGTCATACGGCTAATGCTGCTTATTGGTTCCAGGGCGGAGGCGAAGGGAAATGGATAAGCAGTACTTATTACATGGAGAATTTACCTGATTGGGTGGTGAAGTTTAATTCCTCTAAAGTTATTGAGAACTATAAAAAACCCTGGAATACTATTGAGAATATCACTTCTTATATAGAAAGTGGTCCGGATAATAACAACTATGAGGGGCTGTTCTCTGGGGAAAACGCACCTGTTTTCCCGCATGACCTTCCGGGATTATGGGACGGGAATAGTAAATATGAACTGCTAAAAGTAACACCTTTTGGAAATAGTATTACCGCAGATTTCGCTTTAGAAGCGATTGAAGGGGAGCAGCTGGGAACAGACAATACAACAGACTTTTTAGCTATAAGTTTTTCAAGCACAGATTATGTGGGTCATTGGTTTGGGGTTAATTCTAAGGAAATACAGGATACATATATACGTTTAGATCGCGATCTGGAAAGAATTTTCAAGTATCTGGATACGAAGGTTGGGGATGGGGAATACACCGTTTTTCTTACATCAGATCATGGAGCTATTGATGTTCCGGCTTATTTAAAAGATCAGAAAATACCAGCAGGATATATCAATACATCTGAAATACGGGCAGAACTGGGAGAATTTATTACATATAAGTACGGTTCAACAGATTTAATTAAAAATTATTCCAACAACCAAATTTTTCTGGACCAGAAGGTTATTCAAAATTTAGATTTAAGTTTAAAAGAAGTCCAGGAGACCTTGGCAAATGAGTTGCTTTCATATGGCGCCTTTGCAAAGGTATATACCGCCCATCAAATGCGAAATAATGAGTACACCAGTGGAATTCCATATATAATACAAAACGGATATAACATGAAGCGTTCCGGGGATATTTTGATGGTGTTAAAACCGGGAAGTATTGATTATAGTAAAACGGGGTCCACACACGGGTCTCCTCAGATTTATGATACCCACACCCCACTTCTTTTTTACGGAAAGGGTATCAAACCGGGTTCAACGGCCGAAAGAACGGAAATTCCTGATATTGCACCTACGATAGCAGCTTTATTGGGGATTGCATTCCCAAATGGAACAACTGGCAAGCCTATATTCCAGGTATTAGAATAATTTATTCCAAATATTTCGCCATCTCAGTTTGCGGATAAATTCACCTTCCTTCTTAGAAACGAGAAAAGGCAGATCCTGCTTTTTGGCCATGTTATAACCCCTTAAAGTATCTAAAAATAATCCTGAATTTTTCCTTTTCAGCGCAATTTTAAGTGATGCAATAAAACTGATCCGATATCCATAGCGCATTCGATACATCGCTTCTCCCTGGAGGTAACGTGCCTGTTTGTTGTATGAAGCTCCCAGAGGGCGCAGATGCTTTATTATGAGTGAATCATCTGTAACCACTTTAAAGTTATTAAACTGGGCCAGCAATTCATCAACAGTATCCCAGCCTATCGCATTCTTTAATCCTCCAATAGCTTTAAAACATTGTTTTGTATAACTTTTAAAAGCCCCTCGAACATGATCTTTGTTCATTGGGTGGTTTAATTTCCAGGTTCCATTTTTATCCTGTTCATAGGCAAATCCACCTAAAATACCGGCCCTGGGATCTGCACTTATTAATTCAGATATTTTTTCAAAGTAGTTTTCGGGGAGAATAATATCGGCATCCAGCTTGACAATAAAATCATATTCTTCGTCCAACATCTTATACCCGTCATTAAACGCTTCCACAACCTTAGCGCCCGGCATATGAAGGGTAGATGAAGATCTGTTGACTTTTATTATATGCTTATGACCAGAAACAAATTTATCCAGGATAGCTTCTGTGTCGTCGGTAGAATTATCATTCACCACAACCACTTTCTTAGGTGGCATTGTCTGCAATAAAACGGCATTCAGCGTGGCAGCTAAATAAGACTCTTCATTATGTGCACAGATTACAATATAATAATTCACGATAGCAGGGTATAATTATTCCGCAACATTAGGTGAAGTGCTTTCAGGCATCTTTTTACGTTCAGCATAAACAATATAATAACGAGGCGTAAAGGCTCGTAATAAAGGTCTTATTCCTAATTTTTTAACGGGATTAGTCCAGCTAAATGTATCTTTTATCTCCCAACCGGCTTTTTCGAGTAACCAATTAAACTGCCAGGCCTCAAATTCATGGTAATGTCTGTCCCAGGGGTCCGTTTTACTCCTATAGGCTGAGGCAAACCAAAGCCGCAATGGGACACTGGCAACAATTTTATCTGCCTTAATTGCTCTCAAAATGTTGTATGGGGCAAGCAGGTGTTCAAAGATTTCAAAGGCCGTTACTACATCGGCATTTGAATTTATTACAAAATCAAAATTTAAATCCAGGTCTTCGCCGCCTGTATTTACAACCGTATAACCATGTTCCTGCATGATTTCAGAAAATGGATTGGGAACCCCCAAATCCAATATGGTTTCCTGGGTAGTTATGTGTTTTTGAAGAAAGGCAAGCGTATTTTTATACCTTTTTACAGGAAAAGTTTTTTCATACATAGTTTCAGCATCTATGGACTATAGCGCTGATATTCATACCTGCACCAACACTGGCAAAGATAACAACATCCCCTTTTTCTATTTGCTGATTTTCTATTATTCCGGTTTTAACCATATGAAATAAGGTGGGGACGGTTGCTACAGAACTGTTTCCCATTTTATGAATGTTCATTGGCATAACTCCTACAGGCATTTTCAAATTATAGGACTTATAAAATCGTTTTACTATAGCTTCGTCCATTTTTTCATTCGCCTGATGAATAAATATCTTTTTTACATCACCAATAGGAATACCGCTTTGGTCCAGACATTTCCTCATGGCAATTGGAACGTGGTTAAGTGCAAATTCATAAATTTTGCGCCCGTACATTTTGATATACTGTGTTTCACAGGTACACGATTTATTATGAGATTCACCGAAGAATAAATAATAGGCTTCTTCATTGGTATATGTGGCAGAAGTATGTGCCAAAATCTCACCGGAATTCACAGAGTCTTCAATAATACAGGCACCGGCACCATCTGAATAAATCATCGAATCCCGGTCGTGTTGATCTATTACTCTGGAAAGCGTTTCAGCGCCAATTACAAGACATTTTTTGGCTATTCCGCTTTTGATAAAAGCGTTTGCCTGTATCACTCCTTCAATCCA
>JAHEBI010000172.1:0-2569 GCA_024642325.1 Eudoraea sp.
AATCAAGATTCCATTTCTCAAAGAAATGATGCCTTATGGTACCATCCAGGGTAGCCTGTGTTTTCATGGCTACATCGGTAAGTTTGATATTTTGAAAATTAAAACTCTGGTCATATAATTTTACTGTCGAATTTGCTCCAAAATCGTAATCTACGTTAAGATATGGCACAGAAAGGCCCGCGTTGTTCATGGTCAACAGGCCGTCGATATGAGGATTCCTTATATCGCCCTTTATCTTAGCATTACCATTTAGCAATCCTCTGATATTGGAAATAATATCTTTCCCCAAAGGACTGAATGGTTCCAGATTAAAATTGCTGAATGTAGCCACAAGGTCTGCCTGAGGTATTTGCTCATTTCTGGTCACCTTACCAAATACGCCAAATTTTTCAAGCCCGTTTTCTTTGATTTGAGAGTTTACAGAAAATTCCGTTAGGTCTCGGTTACCAACGATACCGATGGTCAGGTGCCCCAGATCTATCTCATTTATTCCAAAGTCAGAAATGTCCAAGTTACATACCGGTAAATAAATATTGTCCTTTTGAAGAACGTTTAACGTTCCGTTAATCTCACCTTTGAGCTTTAAGCTATCTACCGTGGGGGTTATTTTATCCAGGGAAACAATTTTAAACTGAAGTTCCAGATCTTTGTAGGTAGAATCTGCAAGTTGGCCTCTCAGCCTTATTTGTTCCCTGTTATCATTGTTCATTACTATTTCTTCAATAGTAATACTATCAAGGGCGCTATTTATAATTACTTTGTTTTTGCTGTTGCTTTCACGGTTAAGAACCCAGGTATTTCCCTTAAAACTTACATCAGATTTTTTTAATCCAATCACCGATTTATTTTCCTGATTGAAGGTGTGGTAAAAATTTAAGTTGTAGCTATCGTTATATTCACTGCCTCCTTTAAATTCAGTCCGGAAGAATAGCGTATCATTTAAGGTAGTATTTATAAGGCTAAAATCTTTCAGATCATAATAGGGCGTTGAAACATCATGAACAGATATATAGGTGTTAAAAAGTGGGTTTTTGTTGTCAATCCGGAAGTCAATACTGTCTAATTCATTGCCATAAGCGGAAATATTAGGTGATTTAAAATTAAGTTTAAAATCCCCTTCATCTGCTATAATATTCCCTTTGATAAAGGTATTTGGCCCAAAGGAGATCTCGGGAAAAAAAACTTCTACAATTTTATTATAAATCTTGAAATTAAAGGCAAGCTCCTGCCCTTTAGATATTTCAAATGGCCTGTAATTTGTATAAATACTTCCTATGGAATTCCGGATGAGCCTGCCCAGTTCTCTGACTTTAAATTTACCCCTCATATAACCTGTAATTATATCCGGAGAATTAATTTCTATCACCCTTGTTGAATCTTCTGAAAATGTGGATTCAATTTTGAAATCCTCAAAGTAATAGGTGTTATTTATATTCTGATAATTTGTTTGGGTGAATTTTATATCTCCCTCCATACTTTGAAAAGAACTTCCCGTAATGTCCATGCTTACATTACCCTTAAATATGGAAATGCTGTCTTTTATAAAATTCAAAGTTTTCAGATCTGCATAATCTACAGAAGCATTAAAGTTGAAACTACTTTTATCCGGTCTGAAATCTGCCAGTCCTTCAAATCTGAACTGTAAATTCTCATCATTGCTAATTAAAGAACCATCAAACAACTGATCTTTTAATATCCCGGAAACCTTAATATCCTTGTATTCATAGTTATTGAAGGTAAGATTATATACCTGTCCAAAAACTTCTGTATTCAGATGTTTGCTTACAAACCCTTTTCCCTCTACATTTACATCAATAGTTGTTTTACCCAAATTTTTACTATCTGTAAAACGACCTAAATCAAAATCAATCAAGGATACAAATCCCTTATATCTGGCCTGATCTATATTGTCTATTTCGGTAAGGGTAAGATCTACGTAACTACTTCCTATTGCAGTGTTCAGGTTGGCTTTGGTCTCTATAGATGTTTCCGTAATAAAAGCGTCTCCCCTTACGGTAAACTGTCCTAACTTTTGAAATACGATGGGGAGAGATTTTCCTAAAATTTGAGGCATTAGTGATCTAAGTTCATAATAACTGGTAGTAATATTTTTGATCTCAGCATTCAACTCAAAGGGATTATCGCCGGAGAAAAGGTTTCTAAAATTAAAATCCCCCCTGATGCCTGTATTGTTTGACTGCAAGAACAGGTTCGCCACCTTCAAATCATTTAGCACCCCATTTACACCGGCAGAAAAATTCACCAATTTATCGGCGCCAAACTTATCATACAACAAATTAACTTCATCCAAAGCGACAGTTGACTCTATAAAATCTGCACTTAAATTAACCTTGTCTACGAAATGCCCAAAATCTTCCCTGTTGTAATCAAATACCAGATTACCTACAATATTGGATTTAGGCGTTTGGATATCCAACGAATCAAAACGCATTTGCTCCTTTGTATATTTAAATCTGCAAACGAGTTTTTCTACATCAATGCCCCAGTTACTTTTTAATGATAAGTTTTGGATTACTGCTGTGACTTCGGGTCCTAAAATTTGAAAATC
>JAHEBI010000172.1:2581-6083 GCA_024642325.1 Eudoraea sp.
TTCAATGTTGAGGTTCTTAAAATTTAAAACCTCAGCCTTCTCTTTATTCATATCAGTTAACCTGAAAGCACTATTTTTTATTTGCACGTCGGAAGAAGAAAAATAAAAGGGAGGTGTCTCGGGATCACGAGGTTTTTTATCATCCAGTTTATCAATAAAAACACCGAGATTACTATCATTTTCACCTTCATAAGTCTTAAGGTTAAAAAGTAACCCATCTAATTCTATATCTCCGAATTGCAATTTCCCATTTACCAGATTTCGTACGCTTAGAATGGAGGTGGTTAATTCCCGGATGTATATTAATGTATCCTGTTTATAGTCTTCCACATAAACGTCGTTTAATGCAGTATCCCATGAGATAAGTGAAATCCTAAGCCTTTCTATATTGATATTGGTCCCAAACTCTTTGTTAAGAGTCCGGGTTGCATATTGGGCCAACTTTGTCTGAACTATTGGTAGAGAAAGAATAATAGTACCTATAACGCAAGTCAGGAGTACAACTAAAAACGTTCTAACGAGTATTTTTCTCAGTTTTTTGATAGGGCTATTATGTTTTACCTTTGTACTTCCAATTTTTGTTCCAAACCATGAATGATCAAAAAAATATTTATATCCTGGCTATTGAATCGTCCTGTGATGATACATCTGCAGCTGTTTTGTGTAATGACAGGGTGCTTAGTAACGTAGTAGCCACGCAAAAAATTCATGAGGCCTACGGAGGTGTTGTCCCGGAACTTGCATCAAGAGCACACCAACAAAATATTGTTCCGGTAGTTCACCAGGCGTTAGCCATTGCAAATATCGACAAAAAACTAGTATCTGCCATAGCATTTACACGCGGACCAGGACTATTAGGTTCTTTACTGGTAGGGACTTCATTTGCCAAATCACTTTCATTGGGTCTACATGTGCCATTAATAGAGGTAAATCATATGCAGGCACACATTTTAGCCCATTTTATAAAGGAAGACAATAAAGGAGTACCCCCCTTTCCCTTTTTAGCTTTGACCATTAGTGGCGGACATACTCAAATAGTTTTGGTCAACGATTATTTTGATATGCAAATCCTTGGCGAAACCCTTGACGATGCGGTTGGGGAGGCTTTTGATAAGAGCGCCAAAATTCTTGGTTTACCCTATCCCGGTGGGCCACTTGTCGATAAATATGCGGCAGAAGGAAATCCAAAGGCTTTTCCCTTTCCAAAGCCAAAGGTAAAAGACCTGAATTTTAGTTTTAGTGGTTTAAAGACCAGCATCTTATACTTTATTCAAAGGGAAACCAGTAAAAACCCCAATTTTATCGAACAGAATTTGCATGACATATGTGCTTCTATTCAGGCGACAATTATTTCCATTTTGATGGACAAGCTAAAGAAGGCAGTAAAGCAAACAGGGATAAAACAAATAGCTATAGGAGGCGGTGTCTCTGCTAATTCGGGTATTAGAAAGGCTTTGCATGAAAGTGAAACCAAATACGGATGGAGCACTTATATCCCAAAATTTGAATACTGCACCGATAACGCCGCAATGATTGGAATTGTTGGCTATTTAAAGTATATTGACGGCGTTTTTAGCGATGAACGCATTGCAGCGAAGGCAAAGTATGTTATTTGATTAAAATCACAGTATCAATGGCCTATAATGAAGAGTTAGCGAGTCGGATTAGAATGGCTTTAAATTTTTTCCCTCCGTCCGTCACCGAAAATTTGGAGGAAAAGAAAATGTTCGGAGGTTTAGCTTTTTTGTACAGGGGTAAGATGACCGTTGGCATAGTAAAAAGTGATTTAATGGTTCGGGTGCCTGCGACTAAAATGGATGCTGTGCTCAGTAAAAAACATGTACGGCCCATGGATTTTACGAAAAGGCCCTTGAAAGAATTTATATATGTCTCAGAAGAGGGCTTTAACAATGAAGAACAACTTCAGCAGTGGATAGAGCTTGGAATAGAACATGCTAAAAATAAATCAGATAGCCAGTAATTAACCTTTATCATTTTATTATGCAACTTTTCTATAACCCTTCACTGGATAACAGTATGCATCAGATTTCTTTTGACAAAGAAGAAAGCCGTCATATTGTTAAAGTATTGCGCAAAAAAGAAGGGGACGAACTTTTTATAACTAATGGCAAAGGAGAACTATTTACTGCAGAAATAATTTTAGCGGATGTAAATAATTGCAAAGCATCAATTATTTCAACACAAAAGAATCACCCTAAGATGTACAGGCTTCACCTGGCCGTAGCACCAACCAAAAGCACAGAGCGCTTTGAATGGTTTCTTGAAAAAGCCACAGAAATTGGAGTTCACGAAATTACGCCAATTATATGTGACCATTCTGAGCGCAAAATACTTAAAATGGAAAGGCTTCAAAAAGTTGTACAGTCGGCCATGAAACAATCACTTCGGACATACCTGCCTAAATTAAATAATCCTGTTCCGTACGCAGAATTTATTGCTCAGGACCATCAAGAACTTTTGTTCATTGCACATTGCGAAGAGGAAGAGAAATTGGATCTAAAAAGATGCATCGCTGCTGATAAAGATGTAACAATATTAATTGGTCCCGAAGGGGATTTTTCTCATAAGGAGATAAAGGCGGCTTATGACAAGGGCTTCCTGCCAATTTCACTAGGTGAAGCCCGGCTTAGAACCGAAACGGCTGCCTTAGTGGCGTGTACTGCTGTTACTTTAATAAATAGTGGATCATAAATGTCATTAGTTCCTTTTTGAAAATTATCATTTGAAAACTTATCAGGGGAATTTAAAGTCGAAAAAATGAACTGTTCGAATAGCGAATAAATTAGTGGCGGGGAATATTTTTAGTGTGATTATAGTATCTTTAGAATTGTGATATGTGACCTTTTTTATGAAATTACTTAGCTTATTTTTTGCAACTTTTTGGATACTGAATATAAATTCACAGGAAATCGCAATTCTAAAGTACAATGGAGGTGGGGATTGGTATGCCAATCCGACGGCCCTGCCCAATCTTATCAGGTTTTGCAACCAAAATATTGAAACAGATATTGAGCCTAAACCCCAAACCGTGGAAGTGGGCAGTTCAACAATTTTTCAGTACCCGTTTATACATATGACAGGTCATGGCAATGTTTTCTTTACACAGGAAGAAGCAGATAATTTGAGAACCTACCTTCTTTCGGGTGGATTTATTCATATAGACGATAATTATGGAATGGAACCCTATTTAAGAAAAGAGCTTAACAAAGTTTTTCCGGATAAAGAATTGGTTGAGATAAGCAAAGATCATCTCCTGTTTAAAACCCAATATGAATTCCCCGAAGGTTTGCCTAAAATTCATGAACATGACGGCAAAAGACCACAGGCCTTCGGGATTTTTCATGAAAACAGGTTGGTCCTGTTGTTTACCTATGAGTCCGACCTTGGGGATGGCTGGGAAGATCCGGAAGTACATAACGATTCTGAACCAGTGCGCCTCAAAGCCCTTCAGATGGGAGCCAATATAATTCAATATGCTTTT
>JAHEBI010000173.1 GCA_024642325.1 Eudoraea sp.
GAATGGGTGGTGACTATATTGTTTACGCTTGAGTACTTCCTTCGTATTATTTGCATAAAAAAGCCTACAAAATATGTTTTTAGCTTTTTTGGGATCATTGATCTTCTTTCCACTATTCCTAAATATTTATCCTTTTTCATAGGGGGTTCACAGTATATCACCGCTTTTAGGGCTCTTCGCTTATTACGTGTCTTTAGAATTCTTAAACTCGTACGCTTTGTTGGGGAATCCAATAATTTATTGAGGGCCTTAAGGGCCAGCAGAACCAAGATCTTTGTTTTTGTGTTTTTTGTTCTTGTCATCTCTATCTTACTGGGTACGATTATGTATTTGGTTGAAGGTACTGAGCATGGATTTAACAGCATTCCCCACAGTGTATATTGGACTATTGTTACCTTAACGACAGTGGGTTATGGGGATATTTCACCGGAAACAGGTCTGGGTCAGGTCATTGCAACTTTTATTATGATTATTGGTTATGGTATTATCGCAGTTCCTACAGGTATTGTATCTGCTGAATACACTGTGATGCACAGGGAAGATAAAGAGGCCGATATGGGAAGGAGTTGTAGTTCCTGTGGCACCGAAATCCTAAGAACTGATGCACAATATTGCAGAAGTTGTGGTAATAGATTAAGCGCAGACTAATGCCATCAAAATACCTTATTACAGTTGTAGGGCCCACCGCTATTGGGAAAACAAAATTAGCCATTGCTCTCGCGAAATATTACAAAACCGAGATCATTTCCGCAGACTCCAGACAATTTTACCGGGAAATGTCAATAGGCACTGCGGTTCCCTCAAAGCAAGAATTAGAAGCTGTCCCGCATCATTTTATTCAACACAAGAGTATTCAGGAAACATATAATGTTGGAGATTTTGAAAAGGATACCCTAAATGCACTCGAATTACTTTTTAAGAAAAATGATTTGAGTATCATGGTGGGTGGTAGTGGATTATATGTAGATGCAGTTATTCACGGATTGGATTCCTTCCCGGAGGTTGATGAAGAAATAAGAATTCAACTAAATACGGTATATAAGAAGCACGGTATCGAAGTTTTACAAAATCAACTTAAAGAATTGGATCCGGAATACTATGCTAAGGTGGATATTCAAAATCCGCATAGGATTATTCGCGCTCTGGAAATATGCATTGGGGCCGGCAAAACTTATTCATCATGTATAAATCAGAACAAACCTGAGCGCCCATTCAATTCTATAATAGTAGGCCTGTCAGCAGATAGAAGTATCCTTTATAGCAAAATAAATAAACGGGTAGATACTATGATTGCAAACGGGTTAATTGACGAAGCCAGGGCCCTTTATCAACATAAGCATCTGAATGCCCTTAATACAGTGGGATATAAGGAACTTTTTAATTATTTTGACGGGATTTGGGATCTGGATTTTGCTGTTTCTGAAATCAAGAAGAATACAAGGCGATTTGCAAAAAGACAATTAACATGGTTTGGAAAAAATAAGGCTATTTTATGGGTAGACCATACTACACCTTTTCAGGAAATTATTGAAAAAATAGAACATTTTAAAAGCACTAAGTAAGATGGTAAAAGTGGAACCAAAAATTTATTTTATTATGGGGGTCTCGGGTTGTGGTAAATCCACCATCGGAAACTTGCTGGCAAAAAGATTGAAAATTCCTTTTTTTGATGGTGATGACTATCATTCTAAAACCAATGTAAAAAAAATGTCCTCGGGACAACCTTTAACAGACCATGACAGAATGGGTTGGTTATTAAGACTAAATGAAATAGCTCACACGCAACGTGAAAAAGGTGCAATAATAGGTTGTTCCGCTCTGAAGGAATCCTACAGGCGTATTTTGGAGGCCAATCTGCAGGAACATTCCAGGTGGATTTATCTCAGTGGTTCTTTTGATGATGTGATGAATCGTTTAAATAACAGAAAAGGGCATTTTATGCCACCTGAACTCCTCAAATCTCAGTTCGAAACCCTGGAAATACCTCAGCAATGTATTGAAGTTTCAATCAATATGCCTCCTGAAGACATGGTTAATGAGATCTTAGGCTTGATAAAGCTGCAATAAAAAAAGGCATCCATAAACGGACGCCTCATTATTTGTAATTTAAACTATTTTATTGTGCTTTGACAACAAGCCTGAATCCTTCTCCATGAATATTCAGAATCTCAACAACATCATCTTTTTTGAGGTATTTACGCAATTTGGCAATATAAACATCCATACTTCTGGATGTAAAATAATTGTCATCGCGCCATATCTTGGTCAGAGCTAATTCCCTCGGCATAAGATCATTCTCGTGCAAGGCGAGCAATCTTAGCAATTCGTTCTCCTTTGGCGACAGTTTAATGGGCTCTTCATCCTTGTATTTAAGAAACCTGAGTTTCGAATTTAAGTGAAAATTTCCAATATTAAATTCAAACTGTTTGCTGTCTGCCAACGTATTAGAGGCCTTTCTCTGAAGAATAGCCTTTAATTTCATTAGCAATACCTCAGAATCAAATGGTTTATTTAAATAGTCATCTGCACCCGCCTTATAACCTTTAAGGACGTCTTCTTTCATTGTTTTAGCAGTAAGAAACACAATAGGAACGTTCTCATTTTTTTCACGAATTTCCCTGGCCAGGGTAAACCCGTCTTTATAAGGCATCATAACATCTAATATGCAGATATCATAGTTGTCTTTTTTAAATTTTTCAAAACCTTCCATTCCGTTCTTTGCCAAAGTAACATCAAAATCGTTCATTGACAGGTAGTCTTTAAGCACGATGCCAAAGTTTGGATCGTCTTCAACTAAAAGTATTTTTTTGTTTGCTGTTTCCATAAATTCTTAAATTAATGGTAGTTTAATATAGAAGCTACTTCCTTTATCTTTTTCACTTTCAGCATAAACTTCCCCTTGGTGATCTTCAACAATTTTTTTTACATAAGCCAACCCTAGCCCATGCCCTTTTACGTTATGTATATCTCCGGTGTGTTCTCTATAAAATTTTTCAAACACTTTTTTTAACACCGCTTTACTCATGCCAGCCCCCTGGTCCTGTACTTTAATGACAATATTATTATTAGCAACTTCGGTAAACACATCAATTTTCGGTGCTTCCGGTGAATATTTCACCGCGTTGTCCAAAATATTCACAATCACATTTCCAAAATGCATCTCATTGGCCAGTACTTCTGATCTTTCAGCATTTAAATGCGTATGTATATAGCCTCCCCTATCCGTTACAATAAGCTGAACATGGGTGATTGACTTATTAATTATGTCGTGAATATCTACCCTGTCCTTACTAATATCCAATTGATTTTTTTCAAGTTTGGAGATCCTTAGCACATTTTCAACCTGTGCGTGCATTCTTTTATTTTCGTCTCTTATCATTTGGAGATACCGAAATACTTTTTCCTGATCTCCAATAATTTTTGGATTTTTAATAGCTTCAACCGCCAAGTTTATTGTAGCAATGGGAGTTTTAAACTCATGAGTCATATTATTTATAAAATCCGACTTTATTTCTGAGATTTGCTTTTGTCTTATTAACTGATAAATTGCCCCGGAATAGGCCACAACAATAATAAGCGTAAATACCAGAGACAATATCGCCATTCCAAGAATGGATCTTAACAAGAATTTCTTCTTCTTGGGAAAAGATAATAAGATCGTAAAATTGCTGTTTCCTTCGCTATCTTTAAAGAACGGAACTTTATAAACTGTTGTCTCTCCAATTTTAAATCTTTTAGACCTCACTTTCGTAGGTAAACCTTTGCTATAGACACCATATTCATAATCAATATCTATGCCCCTGTTTTCCAGTTCACGGTTGAGCAATAATTCTATCTCCTGTATTGTAACACGTTTATGAATCGGAACTTTTTCGGCATATTCCCTGTAAACGTCATCAAAGATTGCCTTGTCTATAGACGATAAGCCACCAACTTTTTCCAATTTTTGAATAGGATTTAATCTGTAGCTTTTACCATCCAGACCAAAATCTTCCTTATAAACTGTTTTGGTGCGTTTACTGGTATAATTCTTTATGGTAGCAGTATCATTGCCATTGCCATTGTCAAAGAACGTAGATGCGATATTATAATCCTCTTCCAAAATCCCATGTGAATAAAACAGAATCTCGTTAGAATTTAAATCCCGATCAATAAAAAAAATGTTACTTAAATTGGAACTCTTAAATTCTCCCACGCTATCCTTCAGACTTAAAAATCTTTCAGAATAGTCACTCATTTCCCGGTCTTCAATTTTGTCAGTTACTTTATTAAGAACTTCAGTAACTGCGTTTGAAAATTGTTCTTCTTTGTCTTCAACAGAACTTTTAATCCAATACAGTTGCACAGAGATAATCCCAATAAGAGAAAGGCTCATTAAAATGACCAGGCTAACAAATAATCTCTTATTCATCGTTTCGGTAAATTTAAAAATTTAACATTTATGAGATTGCCTGTTTAACCTAACCTTAACAAAAATGTTAAAAAAGTGCTTATCCCTCTAAATTAGTGAGTTGATGGTGAATCTCACCGACCTGAAATTTGGTCTTATCCAGGTCAATATTTTCGATAATAAAATCGGATAAAGGAATCTTTTGAGAATCCT
The DNA here is from genome assembly GCA_024642325.1 of Eudoraea sp. Lineage (GTDB taxonomy): Bacteria > Bacteroidota > Bacteroidia > Flavobacteriales > Flavobacteriaceae > Eudoraea. Next base: position 4,604 of record JAHEBI010000173.1, read on the forward strand.
CCCATTGATTCTTCATTCGGGCCAGGACCTCGTCCTTTGCACTCTGATCCCTTTCCCTAATTCTGTCAATACGCACTAATTTTGGGGCCTTTACAAGTATTATCTTATCAAAATTCTTATAGGAATTGTTTTCAAAGAGTATTGCAGCCTCCTGGATGACATATGGGCTTTTTTTCTTTTCCACCCATTCCATAAAGTCCTTTCTAACTGCCGGATGTACAATTGCATTGAGCTTTTGAAGTAATTCCTTATTGCTAAAAACCTTGTTGGCTATGTATTTTTTGTTTAACCTTCCCTCAGCATATGAATCTTTGCCCAACAGATCAATAATTGTCTTTCTAATCTCTGCAGAATTCTCCATTAACTCTTTGGCATGCAAATCAGAGTTGTAAACCGGGACGCCCAATTCCATAAATAGTTTGGCCACCGTAGTTTTTCCACTGCCAATTCCACCGGTTAATCCAATAATCTTCATTGACGTTTCAAAATAAATTCCACATCATTCTTCAATAACTGAACACTGTATACATCTCCTGGTTTTTCAATTAGCTGTACCAGAAGGTTTTGATCATTGCCTTTGTGTTCCTGAAAGTTAGCCACAACTTTAAAATCTGAAGGGCTAATATCTCTTAATCGTTCTATTCGTGCTTTACATATCACGGAGATAGTACCGGGAAAGGTTTTTATCTGAGTTCCTTCCGGGAGATTAATCACTTCCACCGGAATTTCTAATATTTTTTCAGAAAATCTAAAAACTTTACCTGAAATTTTTACATTTTTTACGGAAAGTTGGGAATTTGCCAGCTCCTCAGGCATAACCAAATCAACCACAACAGAAAAATCTTCTGTAATTTCATTGAGCTCAACTTCAGATGTAGAGATTGAACTTATAAAATCCAACTCCTTTTTTGGACCCGTGATTGAAATTATTGGAGGCTCTATCAGCAATTGGCCATCCACAAGATAATTCTGGGCTGGAACTAATTTAATATTAGGGGTGATTGGAACCTCTTTTAACTCCACTTTATAAAAATCTATATAAAGAGTATCCCTATCTACTTCTAAAAGGTTAATGGTCCCGGATAACTGACTCTCTATCTGTTTCTTTAAATCAGTTGGAGTAATATAAAATTCAGTCTGCTTATTAGCCATACCAGCCAGGTCTATCTTAATTTTTTTAGTGTTATAATGGAATGCCAGGAACTGAAACCCACTGGCTCTGAGTCTTACACCCAGGCTATTCAAAGAGTTATCTGTTAACAGGAGGCTGTCCGGGACATTGATATACTCCAGATCAAAGGTTGTTCGGTCAATATAGGTCTCAGATAATTTACTTACAAGCCAGGCCAGGAAAGAGCACAACAGGAATATTAAAAAGATATTTATCTTTCTTCTATTATTACTTTTTTT
>JAHEBI010000174.1 GCA_024642325.1 Eudoraea sp.
TCACCACCACCTCTTAAATTAGGTACGGCATAGACCCCTCCCTGTTCCATCCAAACGGCATTGACAATACTGAATGACGGTGTAAGACTTATATTAAACCCGCCATAACCATAAAGAATAGTGGGGTTTTTGGAATTGAGTTTTAAGCCTTTTTTATGAGTGATGATCATAGGGATTTTAGCTCCATCTTTGGAGGTGTAAAATACCTGTTTAGACTCGTAATCATCTGGATTAAAATCAATTTGGGGTTTCCAGTAAGGAACATATTTTCCCGTTTCCACATTGTATTTATAAGAGGACCCCGGGGTATAGTAATTAGTAAATGAAAAATAGAATTCCTTTTCTTCCTTTTTGCCGCTAAAACCACTTGCACTGCCTATTCCAGGGAGCTTAATTTCACGTATGAGCTTACCGTCATAATCATATTGGAATACTTTGGAGATGGCATCCACCATATATTCTGCAAAGAAATAACCCCCGCCTGTACTTGGGCTAAGAACATATTCGGCTTCAGGAATAAAATCTTCCCAGTTTTCCGGAACCGGATTAGAAGCGTCTGTGGTTACGATTCTTTGATTTGGAGCACCTAAATTTGTAACTATATACAGTTTTGAACCTACATTATCGATGACGTAAGCATCTGAATCTTCATTTCCTAAAATGGTTATCAATTTGCTTTCCGGGTTTTTCAGATCTTTTAAAAAGAGTTTATTGCCAGATGTAGAATTTGAAGCGGATATAAAAAGATAATTATTATCCTCGGTCACCCTACCACTTATATATCGGTGTTTTTCAGCGGGAATACCGCCAAAAATTACTTCATCTGAACTTTGGGGTGTCCCCAGTTTATGGTAATACAACTTATGTTGGTCTGTTTTGGCGGAGAGTTCACTGCCTTGAGGCTTGTCATAACTTGAATAATACAAGCCTTCATTCGCATACCAGGAGAGAAGACCAAATTTGATGTCACTAAGGGTGTCCTCAACAATGGCTTTATTTTCGGTCTCTATAACAATTACCTTCCTCCAGTCACTACCTCCCTCAGAAATAGAATACGCAGCCATAGAACCATCTTTTGTGAAACTCAGGTTCATTAAAGAGGTAGTTCCATCCTCCGAGAAACTATTTGGATCCAAAAATACTTCGGCTTCCTGATTCTCTTTTTGACGATAAAGTACATACTGGTTTTGGAGACCATCATTTTTATAATAATAGATGTAATTACCTTCTTTAAAAGGGGAACTAAGTTTTTCATAATTCCACAATTTCTCCAATCTCTTTTTTAGTTCCTGCCTGAATGGTATTTTTTTCAAATAGTCAAAAGTGGCCTTATTCTGTTCTTTGACCCATGCTTCCGTTTCTTCGCTCCGGTCATCTTCTAACCAGCGATAAGGATCGTTTACCGCAGTTCCAAAATAATGGTCAACGGTATCTACTTTTTTCGTTATGGGATAATTCACGGTTATGGCATCTTTTTTTTCTGCAGTTTGACAGCTAAAATTTATCAAAATCAGGAGTAAAATTATTCCAATATTTTTCATATCCGGATATGTTTGCTGAAGAACAAAAATACCATAAAAACCGATAAGGACTTATTAAGTTAGGGGTTTTAGTAGTATTTAAAGGAGAATGCTCAGATGAGGTCATTATGCACCAGGTACTCCGCTATTTGAATGGCATTTGTAGCGGCTCCCTTTCTGAGATTATCTGCAACAATCCACATATTGAGCGTATTTGGCTGAGTTTCATCTCTTCGTATTCGGCCAACAAAAACGTCATCCTTGTCATGGGCATAAACGGGCATTGGATAGGTGTTTGTATCCGGATTGTCCTGTACAACCACTCCGGGGGTATTGCTCAGAATTCCCCTTACCTCATTAAGGTCAAAATCGGATTCAAATTCTACATTTACGGATTCTGAATGACCTCCTGCAGTGGGAATGCGAACCGCGGTTGCTGTAATAGCAAAGGTTCGGTCGTCAAGTATCTTCTGAGGTTCCCTTGCTAATTTCATTTCTTCTTTGGTATATCCATTTTCTGTAAACATATCGCAATGCGGCAAGGCATTCCTGTTAATAGGATATGGATAAGCCATCTCTCCCTGTATTCCCGCCATTTCATTCTCCAGCTGTTTTACAGCTTTCACACCGGTTCCGGATACGGATTGATAGGTTGAAACCACAACGCGCTTCATTTTATATCTGGCATGTAATGGGGCCAGGACCATGACCAGCTGTATGGTGGAACAATTGGGATTGGCAATTATTTTATCTGTTTTGGATAATGTATTAGCATTGATTTCCGGAACTACCAATTTTTTTCCGGGATCCATACGCCAGGCCGAAGAATTATCAATAACTGTAGTGCCCACCGCTGCAAATTTAGGTGCCCATGCCAATGACGTATCTCCGCCAGCTGAAAAAATAGCCAGATCCGGACGAGCTGCCACGGCATCTGCAAGGCCAATTACATTTATAGATTGGCCGTTATACGATATCTTTTTACCAACCGATCGTTCGGAGGCCACCAATAAAAGTTCGGTAATCGGAAAATCACGTTCTTTGAGAACTTTGAGCATTACTTCGCCAACCATTCCGGTTGCGCCAACAACGGCTACCTTCATTTTTTTTATTTAGCGCCAAAGGTATTGTAACAATTGCTTATGCACAAGGTTTTTTATAACACAAATAAAAATATAACAATTTGTTAAATAATTAACAATCGTGAAAAAAAGGACCACCAATTTTGATAGCGAAATCTTATTGGTGGCCTTTAAGTTAAATACGTAGTGTAGCGGTAACTCCTTTAAAAGAAGTAGTTTTATTCTCTATTTTTTAAGCAAATCCCTTATTTCTGTCAAAAGCTCTTCCTGACTGGGACCTTTAGGAGCAGCTGCTTCCGGTGGTTTTTTTGTTTTGTTATACGCCTTAACGATAATAAACATTACAAACCCAACAATGATAAGATTAACAATAGTGTTTACCCATGCCCCCCAACGAATGGCATTTTCTGCTACATACCCGGCTTCTCCCTCAACGCCGGAAGCCTCAGTAAGTATTAATTTTAAATTAGAAAAATCTACACCTCCGGCAAACTGACCCACGATGGGCATAATAATATCCGCGACAAAGCCATTAATAACCAGGCCCGTGGCTCCGGCAAGAATTACAGCAACAGCAAAATCAATTACGTTGCCGGTCATAATAAAATTTTTAAATTCTTTTAGCATCTCATTAGTTTTTAAATGGTTAGAAATTAAATGCGGTTACAAGATAAACATAATAACGTTTCGGACAATATGTTAATTAAGCCTCCTTAACTACCCGTTTGACTCTTTGTGAAATACCGGTTAGAAGTTCATAGGAAATAGTATTGGCTCCGGCCGCAAAATTCTCTGCGGAATATTCTTTCCCAAATACAATAACTTCATCGCCTTCCTTGCAATCAATGCCAGTTACGTCTATCATGATCATATCCATACATACATTTCCAATAATGGGAGATGCCATTCCATGAACTAAAACCGAAGCTTTTCCATTGCCGTATTGTCTTCCAATTCCATCCGCATGCCCAAGAGGCAAAGTAGCAGTTTTTTTTTCTTCGCGGGAAACAAAAGCCCTGTTATAACCTACACTTTCATTTGGCGCTATATGATGTATCTGTGAGATTATTGTTTTTAAGGTAGCAACAGGCCGCAACATAGCATCATATCGGGCTTCATTTCCATATCCGTAAAGCCCGATGCCACTGCGAACCATTTGGAATTGTGCTTCCGGGTAGTTAAAAATCCCTGAAGTATTCAGGAGATGCATAAAAGGGCTATATTTCAATCTGGCAGTAAATTCCTTTGCGATCTTCTCAAAAGATTTGATTTGATTTTGGCTAAATTCTTCTTCGGATCGGTCTTCGGAAGCAGCCAAATGAGAAAATATTGATTTAATATTCAATTCACCCCTACCTTCTAACTCATTGGCAATAAAGTCAATATCATTTTTCCAAAAGCCGAGCCTGTTGAGGCCTGTATTGAATTTTAAGTGGACAGGATAAGCCTTTTGTTTTTCTTCCCTGGAAGTCTTTATGAATTCTTGTAGCGTTCTGCGGGAATATAGACTTGGCTCCAGGCAATACCTTATAACCATTGGATAATTGTAAGGTTGTGCATGCAATACAAGAATTGGTGTTTTAATACCTGCCTCTCTTAAAACCTTTCCTTCCTCGGCATAAGCTACCGCCAGATAATCTACTCCTATAGCCTCCAGTTTTTTTGCAATGAGCACGGAATCACTTCCATAGGCAAATGCCTTGACCACTGCTAAAAACTTGGTGGTAGGATGTATTTTGGTTCGTAAATAATTGTAATTGTGTTCTAAAGCCACAAGATCCAACTCTAAAATGGTCCCTGTAACTTTAGGCATCGGCATCTTTTTGGCCTTGTTTTATTTCCTCAGCTTCTACCTTCATTTCACTAATTCTTTCTTTAAGCATGGCCTTATAAAATGCCGCCCGGCTTAAAGGTTCATAATCTTCGGTTTCCCCCAGTAACACTAATTTATCATTATTGGATTTTCTAAAACTATAATTGGCAAGATTCCCTGTACGTGTACAAATGGCATGCACTTTGGTCACGTATTCCGCAGTAGCCATCAAAGCCGGCATCGGCCCGAAAGGATTACCTTTAAAATCCATATCGAGTCCGGCAACAACGACGCGTATCCCCATATTTGCGAGATCATTGCAAACCGTCACAATTTCATCATCAAAGAACTGGGCTTCATCTATTCCCACAACGTCACAGTCGTCTGCCAGAAGCCGTATATTAGCGGCCGCGGGGACCGGGGTGGAACGAATTTCATTTTCGTCATGAGAAACTACTTTTTCTTCATGATATCTGGTATCTACAATGGGTTTAAATATTTCTACTTTTTGCTTTGCAAACTGGGCTCGTTTAAGCCTGCGAATAAGTTCTTCCGTTTTACCCGAAAACATCGAGCCACAGATAACCTCTATCCAACCGAATTGTTCCTTATGATTAACAGTATTTTCGAGAAACATTTTGTAATTTTAAGCCAAAGTAAGGAGTTTACTCCCTTATTAAGGATTACGAAATATAAAAGTATTAAAAAAGATAGACCTTTACTGTTTAGACTAAACAAAAAGAAATGAAGCGAAAACTGAAAGAGGAATTAATAAGGATGTCCACAGATATTATTACCTCAAGTGGCACTGAGGAAATTCCTGAATTATATGAAGCTGCTAGAAATCTATATGAGAAATTGGCCGTTCTTAAGTTTATTGAAGAAAAGCTGAACGATATTGAAATTGATGTATCCAAAAATGTCCTGGCATCCAGGTTTGAAAAAATGGCTAATGCGGTAATGAATGAAAATAGGTTGGTTCCGGAAAACAATCCGCATGAGGAAGATATTATTACTCAGGGTATTGATACCATAAAAGGGATGGTTTCAGAAATGCCTAGCAGTGAGGATAATGATAGGCTATTTGCAGAATTTGTAGCAAAACCAGAGAGACCGAAAGTTGATAGTAAAAAAGCTTCAGCACAAATTTCTCAGGAAATAAAAGAAGTTGCCAAACCTAAATCACTGAATGACAAACTCACTAATAAGGAATTAACAGTGGGTTTAAACGACAGGCTTGCATTTGTCAAGCATCTTTTTAATGACAGCACCGAGGATTTCAACAGGGTAATTTCCCAGTTAAATACTATAGATTCCCAGGAACGTTCTATTGCCTTTATTGAAAATATGGTAAAGCCTGATTACAATCAATGGGAGGGAAAGGAAGAATATGAAACCAGGTTTTTTGGGCTTATAGAGCGTAGATTCTCATAATGTCGAATACAGGATTTGCCGGGATTATTATATTCCATATGACTCATACTACCTTCACCAAAAGGTAACATCACAAAAAAGTGCTGACAGGTAAGTTATTTATTGTTCC